>NZ_PVNE01000009.1 GCF_003001905.1 Planifilum fimeticola | reverse complement strand
GTGGTGTGTTTGGTGGTGCCGTCCTTGATTTCTTCGACCTTCTGGATCTGGTTCAGCTCCGTGTACGACATTTTGTAGGTGTCGATTTCCGCCCCGGAACTTCCGTCGGTCATCTCGATCAGGTTGCCGTTGGCGTCATACGTGTACTCGAATTGCTTCTTCTCGTTGTCCGTCTCCCCGGAGTTGTCCCGCACCAGCTTCACCGCGTCGGCAACCACCACGTTCCCCGAGGTGAAGTTGTCGGACAAGGTGATCGTCCAGGTCCGGTCGGCCCGGAAGGTGTAGGTGCCGAGGCTCACCCACTGGCTGCCGTTTTGGGTCTGGTTCACCCGCTTCTCGGTGGTGCCGTTCGCGTGCTCGATGGTGTAGGGGGCGTCCTGGGCCCGGTCGGTGTAGGCCATGTATTTCACATAGACCGTGTAGTTCCCGTCCTTCGGGATGTGCAGGATCCACTTGAAGGTGTCGGCTCCGGTGCCCTTGCCGTTGTACTGGTAGTCGTATCCTTCGTAGCCGGCGATGTTGCTGGACTTCGTCCAATTCCCCGTCGTCTCCGTGTTCTGGGTGTCGCTGTTGTCCACCAGGACGACGTCTTTACCCACCGGCACGCCGTCGTCGGATCGTGCCTTCAGCTTCCCGTCGGGATAGTAACTCCAGCCCATCGTCCGGCTGCTGGAGCCGCCGGCGCTGGTCAGGGTGCGGCTGGTCTGCAGTCCCAGTTCGTTGTAGTCGTAGGTGGTCGTGATGTCCCAGGGATCGGTGCTCGACTTCACCCAGCCGTTGTCAAAGTAGGTGTAGGTGGTCTCCACCCGCACCGACTGTCCCGCCGACGGCGGCGCGCTCACCTTGGTCAGGTTGCCCACCGCGTCGTATTCGTAGGTCATTTTGTCCCGCGGGTCGCCGCTTTCCGGATCATAAGGGAGGGTCTGCTCCTTCACCCGGTTCAGGGCATCGTACGCGGTGGTTGTCTCCGTACCCCGGGGGGGTGATCACCTTCGTCCGGTTGCCCACTTCGTCGTATTCGAAGCGGGTGATCCGCTCCACTCCGTCATCGTGGGGGACCCGCACTTCCTTGACCAGGCCCCGCTCGTCGTAGACGGTGGTAGTGACGGTGCCTTCCTTGTCCTTGACAGTCGTCCGGTTGCCGTCGTGGTCGTAGGTGTATTCCACGCTGTGACCCTTGGTGTCGGTCACCTTGGTCACCCGGTGGTTCAAGTCATAGGTGTAGGTGGTGACGTAATCGTCCGGGTCCTCCGTCGTTTCGTTCCCCTTCGGCTCGGTCACCTTCACCAGGTTGCCCGTGTTGTCGTACTCGTAGGTGATCTTGTGCCCCAGGCTGTTGGTCACCTTCACCAGCTGGTCCACCGGGTCGTAGTCGTAGGTGACCGTGTTGTCGTCCGGATCGCTGGTGAGATTCCCCTTCGGTTCCGTCTGCTTCTTCAGATTGCCGACCAGGTCGTACTCGAAGGTCGTCTTTCGCTCCGGCGAGGTGTCCGTATCCTTCGGCTCGGTGGTGACGATCAGTTGATCCGCTTTGTCGTAGGTGTAGGTGTAGACGGCGCCGTTCGGCATCGTCCTTTGGGTGACGTTGTCGTTTTTGTCATAGACCGGGGCAGGGGTTTCGATCATTTCCCCCTTCTCCTGGTCCTTCGGCACCCGGCTGATCAGGGGGCGCTTGAAGATGTCGTAGGTGTAGGTGCTCTTCTTGCCCTTGGCATCGGTGATGGACGTGACATTCCCCCGCTCGTCGTAGGTGAAGGTCGTCGTCTTGTCCAGCGCGTCGGTGATCTTCTTCGGATACCCGTTCGGGTCGTAACCGAAGTCCGAGGCCTCCGGATCCCCATAGGTGGTGACGTTGCCGTTGGCGTCGGTTTCCGTCTTCAAGAGCCCGTTGTCATAGTAGGTATACTTCGTCGTATAGTCGTCCGCTTCCGGCGTGGTGTTTCCCTTCGGGTCGGTCACGCTGAGCAGGTTCCCCTGATCGTCGTAGGTGAAGGTAAACTTCCGACCCTCGGGACTGGTTTTGGCGATCAAGTCGGCCACGTGGTACTTGCCGAGGGGGTCCTGCAGGCTGTACCGGTATTCCAGCTTCAGCGACTTCCGCTGGGCCGGATCCGATTTGGCGTTGTTCACCGCGTCCGTTTCCGTCAGCAACAGGCCGTTGTTGTCGTAAGTCCAGGTGGTCACCGCGCCGTTCGGTTCTTCCAGGCGGGTGACATTGAAGTCGGCGTCCCAGGCCAGTTTCGTCGTCTCGTTTTTGGCGTTGGTGATCTGAATCGGTTTGCCGTAGTCGTCGATGAGATATTTTGTCTTCCGGTCCAGGGCGTCGGTCACCGTGGCATCGGTATGGGACGGATTTTCACTGTTCGGCGCGTAGGCGAACTGGGTAACCCCGTCCAGCCGGTCGGTGATGGTCTTCAGTTTCCACTTGTTTTTCGGATCCTCCGGCGCTTCGTAGTAGGTAAGTTCGGTGGTATTTCCCCGCGGATCCTTGACGCTCACCAGTTTGACATTCTTGTTCCCCTGGGTGGCGTCGTAGGTGAACTCAAAGGTCTTCTCCAGCTTGTCCCCTGCGCCGGCGCCGTCGGTAAAGCTCGTAAGCAATCCCTTGTCACTGTAGGTGAAGGTGATTTTCCGGCCGGCGATGTCGGTGATTTCCTTCACCTTGTCGATGATGTGCGGGTTGTTGGTGTCCTCCTTGGTATAGTAATCGAGGGTCAGCGTCCGCCTTCCCGTCGCGTCGGTCAGATACCGCAGGAACTTGGTCGGCTTGTTGTTGGACTTCCGCTCTTCATAGGTGAACACCAGCTCGTTGCCGTTTTTGTCCTGGATGGCCGTGAGATAACCCTCTTCGTCGAAGAAGAACCGCGCCCGGTCGGGACGGGTCATCACCCACTTCCGGTCGGTACCCTTCGGATCATTCAGCTGGAGGTACAGGTTGACCCCCGGCGGCTCCTTAAACATCCCATTGGACGAGTCGTATTCAAACTCGTGGCTGGTACCGTCCCCGTCGGTCAGGACGATCTTGCCGGATCGGACGGTTCCCTCGTTCTGATCGATCTTCAAGGGGTGCAGATCCAGAGGCGTCCCCAACCGGTGCAGGCTGGAGGCGGACAGGGACCATCCGTATCCCAGAACGGAATCCGAGGTGTCCTGGCTGTTATAGGTGAAGCGCAGGAAGGTGGCCGGGCCGAGACTCGGATTCGTAAAGGGATCGTAGCTGAAGACGGTGTTGCCGCTGGCCAGGTTGACCATCGTCGCGGAACCGGCGCCGGTGTTTTTCCCGACGTATTGATAATATTTCTCCATCCCCAGGAGGTTGGATTTGGGATCCTCGACGATCACTTCCTGGTCCATCGTCGGCGGTCCGCCGGACTGGGAAAGCCATTTTCCGGTGGACGTGTCGATCAAATCCCACTTCAGGACGAACGCTTCCCGCTTGTTCCCCTCGTCGCTCTGGATCGGGGTTTTGACCTGTGCCCGGACGGTGATGGTCTCGCCGGGAGCCACATCCACCGGCTCCGTCGCCACCGTCCCATCACTTTTCACCGGTTTCAACTCGGTTTCCACCCGGTTCCCCCCGGTGGTCACGTCGGTGCCGTCCGGAAGGGTCCAGTGGTAGGAGAGTTTGACGTTGGTCCCGGACCAGGTGGTGGACGTGGTATTGGTGAGGGTCACGTCGACGGTGTAGGTGTTCCCCGGCACCATCCGCGACGGCGTGTACGGGGCGTGGTAGGTCCCCTGCGCCGGGGTGTCGGTGTAGTAGACCACCAGTTTCGGACTCAGCTCAGGTTCTTCGGCCTCCTCGCTCAGGAAGAGGACATACCCGTTCGGAGCGGTGGCCTCATCTTTCTTTTTGAGGAGGAAACCGTAGTTGTCCTTCTCCCCTTTCACCCAGTCCTGGACGATGGAAGTGGTGTCCCACACCCGCCACTTGGGATCGTTGGTGATGCCTGAAACGGTGTCGGAGGGCGTGCCGGCATAGTCGCCGCCGGGACTCGTCCAGCTCACGCTGCTGTCCGCCTGGTTCCAGGTGGCGGTCTTCTCCCCGAAGGCGCGGTTTAAAGGATAAACCTCCAGGGTGCCGGAGTCGCCGTATTCATACCAGGTCCAGAGATTGAGCTCCGCCAGGATGACGTTGGCGGTGTCGGGAATTTGGGAGGTGTCGAAGCGGATCAGGCTGCGGGTGGTGCCGTAGGTGGCACTGCCCGTCCCCGCCTGCAGCCAAGTTTCGTCCCCCCGGTTTTGTGTCGGAGCGCCGCTGGAAAGGATGGTGTCCGGAGCAGATCCCTGCAGAATCCGTTTGACAATCCCCGCCTTGGGCAGGCGCGTCAAAACCGAGTTGGAAGGAATATCCCCGTCCTTGGTCTTGACGACGATTTTGTAGTAATAGGCGTTGCCGTCCGGATCGTCGTTGTCCCAACGGGTCGGTTCGGCCGTCGTATCGGTAAAGGTCGTTTGGTTGACATCTTGGATGGGCGCCACCAAGGTGGAAGGCGACGGAGTGAAGTTTTGGTAAATGCTCCGGTGAACCTGGTATTCGACAAAGTCGTTGTCGGCATTGTCATAAGGGGTCCAGTGGAGCTCGGCGCCGGTGCCGTAGACGGTGGTCGGCTCCTCCAGGACCACGCCGGGTTTGCCGTAGACCAAGACCAGTTTGGGCCGGATGGCGTTTTCATCGAAGTTCTGGCTGGCCGCGTAGCGGACACCCCCCTGCCCCAGGGTTTCATCGCGCATCTTGATGAGGACCCCGTGGTTGGCTTGGGTGCCGTTGATCCAGTCCTGGGCCAGGCTGCGGATGCTGTAACGGTGCCAGGTGTTGCTCTGTTCTCGGTTCCAGGTAGCCGTTCCGTATTTGATGAAACGGACGGCGTCGGCGATCACGTAACCGTCGGCGTTGTCATTGAGAACAACGCTGTGGCTCGTTCCGGCGGAAAAGGAGTGAGATCCCAACTTATGCCACTTTCCGCCGCCCGACTGCTGGTTGACGGTATAGGTTTTGCTCCCCCCATTGTATCGGACGGTATAGGGGGCGTTGGTCGCCCGGTCGCTCGCCGACGTGTACCAGACATCGACCTGGTAAGTGCCGCTTTCCGTCAGACGGGGTACCCAGGTGTAGGTGTCGTCACCGCTCCCTTTGTCGTTGGGTTGGTAGTTGCTTCCGTAATAACCGGAAACATTGGTGGAATAGGGCCAGCTGCCGACATAGGCGGTTTGGCCGGGGGTGTCATTGTCCACGATCACTTCGTTGTATTCCAGATCCGATTTGAAGTCTCCACCGGGTTTGGACCAGGCTTCGCCCGCCCGGGCCTGATTCCAGGTCACCTCGGAGGCGTTCCAGTCGCGGGTGACGCGGTGCAGATCCATGGCCACCGTGGCGGGGGGGGTTGGACATGGTCGCGTCGAAATCCTGATCGTAGTACAGCTCCACCCGGGCGGCGTCCAGTTGGGTCCCCTTTTCGATTCCGGACAGGTTGAACTTGACCAGGCTGCGGGCGACATAGGTGCTGGTCGTCCCCACGGAAAGGCGCCAAGAGGTGTCAAAGTTGCTGTCGGCGTCCGCGCCGCTCAGGATCATCGCATCCTGGCTTTCGGTCGGCGTGGGCTGGATGATGATGGTGGGATCAATGGTGACTGGATATTTCCGTTTGGGATCCGTGAGCCACTCCTTGTCCGCTACGATGGTCAGGGTGAAGTTGGCTCCCTTTTGTTCGACGGTTTGCGTCACCTTGTCGCTCCATGCCTTGCCGTAGGGAGATTTGGGGTCGGGTTGGCTGTCCGTCATGAAGGGTTTGGGCATGACAAAGCGAACCTGTCCGTCTCCCTTGCCCACAAAGGCGATGGAACCGTCCTTTTGCGGTTTCGCTTCCACGCCCCCCCATCTTCAGGGTGAAGGTGAAGACGGGGTTGTCCGGCGCTTTTTTCAGGATGATGTCCTCTTTCAGAGATTTGGAGGTGATCGTATATTTCACGTCTGCATCGGGGAAGAGGTCCGAATATGTAACCGTGTTGCTCTTTACGACGGGCGAGAGATTTTTGTCCTCCGCTCCGTCGACGCCCAGTTGAATCAAATGCTTGTCCAGACGAAACTTCAGGAGTTTGTCCGCTTTTTTCCCGAAGAAAGTGTGGAAGTTGTTCTTTTTATTGCCGAAGGCGTATCCGGACTCATCGGTGGTGGTGACGGTGGGATCGATGTTTTGCCACTTGCCCTTGGCATCCTTGTAGTGGATCGGATCGGAGGCGATTTCCGCCTGGATGCGCCCGTCGGAGAGCTCGTAGAACTTGGCGTTCTTCGTCCGCTTCTCCGTCAGCTCGCGCACCTTCTTGGGAGAAGCCTCCTTTTTCCCGACAGGAGCTTTTTGGTTGGCGGGAATGGTGCTGTTTTCAAGGGATTGTTCTTGGCTCTTTTTGCTGTCCGATTTAAAGAGGCCGGTAAACGCGTCCAAAAGCCCCTTTTCATCCTCAGTGGATTGAATCAGAAGGGGGCTGATGCCGAGAATGCTTTGTGCGAAGGGCCTGGAGGAGGAGTCGGCCCGGGAAAGGGTGACTGCACCCTCCTTCAGCGCCTCGGCGGCATACAGCGGGGTCGGGAAAAGGCCGGTGGACAAGAATGTGATGAGGATTAAGTGAAGAAGGCCTTTCCGCATCCATTTTCCTTTCATCCTGGATTCTCCCCTTCCTTGGCACAATTGATGCCGGAAAGATGGCAATGGATATTATTCGGCGATTAATCAATAAATTCCTTCGAGTTTATAAAATAATTTGTCATTTCACCAATTTGTCATTTTTCGTTGTGTATCATTCGATCATGAGATCAATGATTTTTATTATCACTTTAAATCAATAAACTGATAACGCTCCCAGGAATAGGAGGAAATGCAAGCACTAAATCAGCCCGGGATAAACGGGGCTCTCGGGTTATTTTCCAGTGTCGGAAGAGAACGATTTTTCGCAGGGGGATTTTCCACTCTTTGGAGCGAAAGCAAAAACCGCCCCGGTCAATCCACCAGATTTAATTCCGATTTCCAATCCGGGGTTTCAACCAAAAAAGCCATTGAGCCCACGAGGGAGGATCCCTCATAGTCCCAATGGCTTTTCGATTCGATAGCGCCCGTCAGTCGAGGAGCTTCATCACTTTGCGGACCGATTCGGCCGACTTGTCCAGGGCCTGCTTCTCTTCGTCGGTCAGCTCCAGCTCGATCACCTTTTCCAGACCGTTGCCGCCGAGGAGGGTGGGAACGCCGAGGAACATGTCGTTGTACCCGTACTCTCCCTCCAGATAGGCGACGGCGGGCAGGATGCGCCGCTTGTCCTTCAGGATGGCTTCGGCCATCTGCACCAGGGAGGCCGCCGGGGCGTAGTAGGCGCTGCCGTTGCCCAGCAGGTTGACGATTTCGCCTCCGCCCTTGCGGGTCCGCTCGACGATGGCGTCGATCCGGTCCTTCGGCAGCCATTTTTCCAGGGGAATGCCGCCGACGTAGGAGTACCGCACCAGGGGCACCATGTCGTCACCGTGGCCGCCCAGCACGAAGCCGGTCACATCTTCCACCGAAACGTTCAGCTCCTGGGCGACAAAGGTGCGGAACCGGGCGGTGTCCAGCACCCCGGACTGACCGATGACCCGGTTTTTGGGGAAACCGGAGGTGCGGAACACCTCGTAGGTCATGGCATCCACCGGGTTGGTCAGGACGATGATGATGGTGTTGGGGGAATGCTCCACGACGGATTTCGTCACCGACTTCATGATTTTGGCGTTGGTGCTGACCAGATCATCGCGGCTCATCCCCGGCTTCCGGGCGACGCCGGCGGTGATGATCACCAGATCGGAACCGGCGGTGTCCGCATAATCCGTGGTGCCGACGATGTTGGAATCCACCCCCTGCACCGGCGTGGATTCCAGCATGTCCAACGCCTTCCCCTTGGTCGGCCCCTCCGCCTGGGGAATGTCCACCAGAACCACATCGCCCAACTCTTTCTGCGCCAGCATCAGAGCGGTCGTCGCTCCGGTGAAGCCGGCGCCGATGACGGAAATTTTCCTTCTCCGGATGGTCACTTCAACCTTCCTCCTTTTGGGGTCCCGTGTGACGAATCGGGTTAGGTCTCCTTCTCCGTGTTTCACAGGTGCCCCTCCCCGCGCCGGAATCCGGCGCGGGGAGGGGCGTGGCCTTTCATGCCCCAGTGTCGCGTGTGAAGACTTCACAGATTTTCGATCAACTTATTCCCGAACTCGGAGCACTTCACCTCGGTCGCCCCTTCCATCAGGCGGGCGAAGTCGTAGGTGACGGTCTTTTGGCTGATCGTCTTGCTCATCGAGGCGTAGATCAGGTCCGCCGCCTCCTGCCAGCCCAGATGCTCCAACATCAGCACGCCGGACAGGATGACCGAGCCCGGGTTCACCTTATCCAACCCGGCATATTTGGGGGCGGTGCCGTGGGTCGCTTCGAAGACGGCATGCCCGGTGTCGTAGTTGATGTTGGCTCCGGGAGCGATTCCGATGCCGCCGACCTGGGCCGCCAGGGCGTCGGAGATATAGTCCCCGTTCAGGTTGAGGGTGGCGATCACGTCGTACTCGGCGGGGCGGGTGAGGATCTGCTGCAGGAAGGCGTCGGCGATCACATCCTTGACGATGATCTTGCCGGCCTCTTCCGCTTCGGCCTGGGCGCGGTTGGCCGCTTCCTTGCCCTTCTCCTCCGCGATCCGGTCATACTGGGCCCAGGTGAACACCTTGTCGCCGAACTCCCGCTCGGCCAGAGCGTATCCCCAATTCTTGAAGGCGCCTTCGGTGAACTTCATGATGTTCCCCTTGTGGACCAGGGTGACGCTCTTCCGTCCGTGATCCAGGGCATACTGGATCGCCGACCGCACCAGCCGCTCCGTCCCCTCCCGGGAAACGGGCTTGATGCCGATGCCGGAGGTTTCCGGGAAGCGGATCTTCTTGACGCCCATTTCCTCCTGCAGGAAGCGGATCACCTTCTTCACTTCCTCCGACTCCGCTTCCCACTCGATCCCGGCGTAGATGTCCTCGGAGTTCTCCCGGAAAATCACCATATCCACCAGTTCGGGATGTTTCACCGGCGAAGGTACGCCGTCAAAATAGCGAACGGGACGCAGGCAGACGTACAGGTCCAGTTCCTGCCGCAGAGCCACGTTCAGGGAGCGGATCCCGCCGCCCACCGGCGTGGTGAGGGGACCCTTGATGGCCACCTTGTATTCGCGGATCGCCTTCAAGGTATCCTCGGGCAACCATTCGCCGAAACGGTTGTAGGCCTTCTCCCCGGCAAACACCTCAAACCAGGCGATTTTCTTCTTTCCTCCGTAGGCCTTCTCCACGGCGGCATCCAGCACCCGCTTCGCCGCCGCCCAGATATCGGGTCCCGTGCCGTCCCCCTCGATGAAGGGAATGATCGGATGATCGGGAACGCTGAGCTTTCCGCCTTCAACGACAATCTTTTCCCCGGATTGCGGTTCTCCCCATTTGAACGCTGCCATCCTGACACCCCTTACTGTATATTTATTCACAACAAAACAGGGGACAGGATCTCCCTCCCCTGTCTGAAGATGTTAACGCTGGTCGATCGGTACGTAGGATTGGTTCTTCGGCCCCACGTATTCCGCACGCGGGCGGATCAGGCGGTTGTTCGCATACTGCTCCATCACGTGGGCGGTCCAACCCGTCACCCGGCTCATGGCAAAGATGGGAGTGAACAAATCGCTGGGAATTCCGAGATAATTATAGACCGAGGCGGAATAAAAGTCCACATTGGGCTTGAGGCCCTTCTTCTCTTCCACCAGCGCCTCGATTTTCCGGGACATTTCATACCACTTGCTGTCTCCGGTGAGCTCGGCCAGCTGGCGGGACATCTCCCGCAGATGCTTCGCCCGGGGATCGCCGTCCTTGTACACCCGGTGACCGAAGCCCATGATCTTTTCCTTCCGGTCCAGCTTGTCTTGGATGTAGGACTCCACCCGGTCCATCGAACCGATTTCCTTCAACATGGCCATCACGCGCTCGTTGGCTCCGCCGTGCAGGGGACCCTTCAGCGTGCCGATCGCCGAGGTGATGGCGGAATACATGTCGGACAAAGTGGCGGTCGTCACCCGGGCGGCGAAGGTGGAAGCGTTCAGCTCGTGGTCCGCGTGCAGGATGAGCGCCTTGTCAAAGGCTTCCACGGCCACGTCTTCCGGATCCTTGCCGTTCAGCATGTAAAGGAAGTTGCGGGCAAATCCCAGTCCCGAACGGGGAGCGACCGGTTCCAGTCCGGACCGCAGACGGAAGAAGGAAGTGATGATCGTGGGTATCTTGGCCGTCAGCCGGATCGCCTTGCGGCGGTTGGCTTCCGCGCTGTTGTCGTCGGCCTCGGGATCGTACACCGCCAGCTGGGATACCGCCGTCCGCAGCACGGCCATCGGGTGCACATCCTTCGGATACCCTTTCAGCGAATTCAAAACCTCGTCCGGAATGGAGGCATTTTCGTCGAGGTCCCTCTGCAGCTCTTCCAGTTCCTCCTTCTTCGGCAGCCGCCCGTTCCAGAGCAGGAGGATCACTTCTTCAAAATTGGCCTTTTCGGCCAGCTCGTCGATGTTGATCCCCCGGTAGGTCAGCACGCCGTCGATGATCGAGCTGACTTCGGAAGTTACCGCAACTACGCCCTCCAATCCCTTGGCTACCGTCATATGATCTCTCCTTTGCTATCTGATCTGCGACCCAGGGCACGACCGGTCGGAGAGTGCTTTCAGCATTCGACTGAAAATACAGGAAAGACTTTTTCTTTCCCCTGGGGTGGTGACCCACTTTGTTCGGTGTTGCGCAAGATTCACAATCTTGGTCCGGGAAAGGGTCGCCGAAACCCGAGGTCCGCCCCGCGATTCCGACCATGACCGGATGTGCCCTTCTTATTCCGACAATAGTTTACCACAAAAACCGACGGATATCACCATGGTGCCGATCCGGATTGTGATTGAATTAACGTTCTATTATGTCCCTTCCCTTTTTTAAAACCGCTAAAAATGGTATAATGTCAGCGCCAAATAAACGGCGGAGGCGAAACAATGAATATCAGTTCATCTCAATGGATCGGAATCCTAATTCGTCTCGGGCTGCTGGTGTTGATCGGGGTCGCCACCTATTACGCCCTGTCGTTCGCCCTGCCGCTCCTCTATCCCTTTTTGATCGGTTGGCTGATCGCCATGGCCATCGAGCCCGCCGTCCGCTTCCTGGAGCGCAGACTTCGCCTTCCGCGCTGGGCCGGCGTCTCCCTCATGCTGATCATCGTGCTGGCAGTGGTCTCTTCGCTGCTGGTTTTGTTGATCACGCAGGTCGTCGTCGAGCTGACCCGGCTGGCCGAATTTTTGCCGTCAAACCTCGACCGGTTCAACCAATATCTTCTCGATGTGTTCCTCGATGAGGACACCGGCATATCGCAGCTGATCCACAACGTGCAGACGTATCTTCAGAACAATCCGGAACATCAAAAGGAAATCGTCAGCAGCATACGGGAAAACCTGGGAATCATCACCCAGAAGGGGACCGAGATGATTACCGATATCATCGCCGGCATCGGTTCCTTCCTCACGGACCTTCCCTATATCGTGGCCGTCATTGTCATTATCTTCCTCGCCGCCCTGTTCATCGGCCTCGATTGGCCGCGAATGCGGGCCACCATCAACCGGGTCCTCCCGGAGCGCGTCCGCAGGACGGGAGGGATTGTGTTGAAGGACATCCGGGTCTCCCTGTTCGGGTTTGTGCGGGCTCAGCTTACGCTGATCACCATCACGGCCATTCTGGTGCTGGTCGGCCTGTGGATCCTCGGTGTCAAGTACGCCCTGACCGTGGCGATCATCGTCGGGGTGGTGGACCTGCTCCCCTACCTCGGCGTGGGAGCGGTGCTGGTTCCCTGGTCCGCCTACTCGTATTTCTTCGGCGGAGACACGAAGCTGGCCGTGGGCCTTTTGATCCTTTACGGTGTGCTTCTCGTGGTTCGCCAATCTCTGGAAGCCAAATTGGTCTCCAGCAATGTGGGGCTGGACCCCTTGACCACCCTGATCGCCCTGTTCGTGGGACTCAACCTGTTCGGTTTCATCGGATTGATCATCGGTCCGGTCAGCGTGGTAATCATGATCGCCCTTTACCGGGCCCACGTCTTCCGCGATCTGTGGCGCTTCATCAAGGGAGATTCCTTCAACCGTTCGTAAAATAACAAAGGAGCCGTCTCCGTTGGTCACGGAGACGGCTCCTTCTTTGTTCAAAAAAGGGGCGGAACCCCACCGATGAAAAAGGCCTCCTCCTCCTTCACCAGCGGCGGGTGATTCGGATCACGCGCCCTTCACGGGCCATTTTTTCAAACCAGCGCTTCACCAGCAATCTCACGATTCCCCGTATGTAAGGAATCAGCAGGAGGAAACCGACGGCATCCGTGAAGAAGCCCGGAGCCATCAGCAACAGTCCCCCCACGAGGATCAACAAACCGTCCAACAACGTATCGCTGGGAAGCTCACCGCGATTCAGCTGCAGGATCGTCAATCGGTAAACCTCCAGCCCCTGCCGGTGGGCCAGGACGACGCCGATGACGCTGGTCACGATGACGGCCAACACGGTGGGAAGAGCGCCGATCCACTTTCCCATCTGGGCCAGCCCCCATATTTCCAGGAGGGGAATGAGGATCAGGAGCAGGATGAAGATCCGGAACATGCCCCCGCCCCCTCCTCTTGCCGGACCGCCGTCAACATCTCGTACAGCTCCGGGTAGGTCCGCCGGATGTTCATCCGCTTCATTTCGCGGTTGACCCACAGGTGGGTGGTGGTTCCCCGCGCCAGCCGGACGTCATCCGATTTCCGCCGGATTTCGTACGAAAAGACGATCTTCCCCGGGTTGAGATCCGCGATCCGCGTCAAAACCCGGATTTCATCGTCATAGTGCGCGGCTTCCGCGTAACGACAGGAAAGATCCACCACCGGCAGTAGGATTCCGCGGGCCTCCAGATCCCGGTACGACAAGCCCAGCTGGCGGAGAAGGTCGGTCCTTCCCACCTCAAACCACACGATATAGTTGGTGTGATGAACGACGCCCATCTGATCCGTTTCCTTGTAGCGCACGCGAACAGATGTTTCAAAAACTCGTTCTCCCATGGACTTCAACTCCGGGTTGGTTTGTGGAATCAAACTCATTATACCAAACAAATTTCCACGCCCCCACGGAATCCGACACTCTTTGCGAATATATACATATTACAAGGGATCATCACACATAATGGGAATAGCAAAACCTCCGCTTTCACGGTAAAATAAAGAGCAAAAGGCGTACAGATCGGGAAGGGTTGTCAACCCTCCGTCCAAGACGGCGTCACAGGGGACGGGCCGTCGGGCGGAGATTCCGGTCAGAGGGGGCTTTCGGGGATCGTCAAGAACAGATCAGGATGAACCGAAAACTCCCGTCGACAGCCGCGGGAGTCACTCATCTGGTATCCCCTGAAACGCGGACGGTTCACGCATATACCACGTTTTGGGAAAGGAGTTGGTTCCAGATGAAACTGCGGCGAAGAAAAAAAAGGCGCAGAAAGCTGCGCTGGTGGATTTATCCCCGTTTGCGAACCATCTGACCGCCAGTGAAAACGCGGTTTCCAAATATCGGTATCACCCTTCCGCATCATCCGTCAAAGCGCCGGTTCTTCCGGCGCTTTCCATTTCTCCGAAATCGTCTTGCCGGGGGGTTGTCCCTCTCACCCCCGAGCGATCCCGCCGGCGGCGGCGTGAACGCCGCCATCATCCCCTGACAAAAAACCGGCGGGTGTACCGCCGGCAAGCTATCGACCAAGTATCGGGAGGGACCGATTTTCCGCCGTGACCCCTGCCGCATGGCGCCGAAGCGAAAAATCGCATTCACGACCTTTTTAGAAGCGTCGCAAAGCCACCCACATCATGCCGAAAGGGGTGTGTGCCGCTTCGACTCGCACAGGCACTCAGCGGCACATCCCTTCTCCCAACATCATTTCGTCAGCAGGCTCAACCGGCGGGTGTACCGCCGGTTTTTCAAGCCGCGGTGCGAAGCGGCGTCCACTCCCGGAAACCTGTCACCTTTTCAAAACCCATCCCTGGTGTCCCGTCATCACAGCACATTGGCCCGTCCGGAATAGATGTATCCCCGTTCCGAATCGACGGTGATCTCCATGCCGTCCTTCAGCATCTGCAGGGCTCCTTCCACCCCGACGATGACGGGAATCCCCAGGCTGATACCGACCACGGCGGTGTGGGAAGTGAGGCCTCCCTCTTCCGTTACCACCGCTTTGGCCCGCTCGAACAGATCCATCATGTCCCGATCGGTGGACCGCGTGACCAGGATGTCCCCATCCCTCATCTTTTTGCGGATCTCCTCCGGGTTGACTCCGACGACGGCTCTCCCTGTCACCACCTGTCGGCCCACCCCCTGGCCCTTGGCCAGAACGTCGCTGATCACGTGGACCTTGATCAGGTTGGTGGTGCCGGGCTGACCCACGGGAACCCCCGCGGTGATCACCACCAAATCCCCGTGGCGGACGGTATTGGCGGCAAGGGACGAATCGATGGCCGACTGCAACATTTCGTCGGTGCTGTTCACCTCTCGCCCCTTCACCGGATGCACTCCCCAGACCAGGGTCAGCTTCCGCATCACTTCCTCGTGGGGAGTTACCGCCACGATGGGCGCCCGGGGCCGGTACTTGGACACCATCCGTGCCGTATGGCCCGACTCGGTGGAGGTGATGATCGCGGCGCAATTCAGGGCCTCCGCCGTGTGCACCACCGCTTGGCTGATGGAATCGGTGATGCTCACTTCCAGCTCCCGGCTCCGCTGCCGGAACAGATCCCGGTAGCGAAGGGCCGACTCCGCCCGGGAGGCGATGCGGGCCATCGTCTCCACCGCCTCCACCGGATATTTCCCCGCGGCCGTTTCTCCCGACAGCATGATCGCATCGGTGCCGTCCAGAATCGCGTTGGCCACGTCGCTGGCCTCCGCCCGGGTCGGACGGGGATTCCGCTGCATGGAGTCCAACATCTGCGTCGCGGTGATCACCGGTTTGCCGAGGAGGTTGCACTTGCGGATCATCCGTTTCTGCACGAGGGGAACCTCTTCCGCAGGAATTTCAACCCCCAGGTCCCCGCGGGCGACCATCAACCCGTCGGCAACCTCCAGGATGGAATCCAGGTTGTCCAGCCCCTCCTGGTTTTCGATCTTGGCGATGATCGGGATGTCCGCTCCCCGGTCCTCCAACAGCTTGCGGATCTCCAACACATCCTCCTTTTTTCGCACGAAGGAGGCGGCGATGAAGTCGATCCCCCGCTCGAGGCCGAAGAGGATGTCCTCCGCGTCCTTGGAGGTGATCCCGGGCAGCTGGATCCGAACCCCCGGAACGTTGACCCCTTTTCGGTTTTTCAACAATCCGGAGTTGACGACCCGGCAGACAATCTCTTTCCCCCGGACTTCCACAACCGTAAGCTTGATCAGTCCGTCATCGATCAGGATGGTCGAACCGGGGTGAACATCTTCCGGCAATCCCGCGTAGGAGACCGAAACCCGGGACGCATCCCCCTCCACCGGCTCCGCGGTGAGGATGAAGGTCTCTCCCTCCTTCAGCTCCACCTCCCCGTCCCGCAGGTCGCCGGTGCGAATTTCCGGTCCCTTGGTGTCCAGCAAAATGGCGACCGTTTTGCCCGTCTCCTCCGCCGCCCTGCGGATCCGCTCAATCCTCCGGGCGTGTTCTTCGTGGGAGCCGTGGGAAAAATTGAGGCGCGCCACATTCATTCCGGCCTCCATCAACCGCTTCAGCACGGACAGCTCTTCACTCGCCGGCCCGATCGTGCAGACGATTTTAGTCTTGCGCATGACCTGCCCCCCTAAATCGCCAGTATTCCGGCCAACTGATACATCGACAAGTCAGGACGATGTTTTTGCTTAAACGCTTCCTCGAAGGGGATGCCGCGGATTTCGTTCTTCTGGATCGCCACCATCTGATTTCCTTCCCCGTCCAGGATCAGGTCGACGGCGGCGGCTCCCATGCGGCTGGCGAGAACCCGGTCAAAGGCCGTAGGGGATCCTCCCCGCTGGATGTGCCCCAGCACCGTCACCCGGGTTTCCCATCCCGTACGGCGACGGATCTCCTCACCCACCTTCACGCCGCTCGCCACACCCTCGGCCACGAGGATGATGCTGTGCTTCTTGCCCCGCTTGTTCCCGCGGCGGAGCCGTTCCACCACCTCATCCAGATCGTAGGGGGCTTCCGGAATCAGGATGGACTCCGCCCCATCGGCCAAGCCCGCCCACAAGGCGATATCCCCGGCATCCCGCCCCATCACCTCCACGACGTAGGTCCGCTCGTGGGAAGTGGCCGTGTCCCGGATTTTGTCGATGGCTTGGATCACGGTGTTGATGGCCGTGTCGAAACCGATGGTGAAATCCGTTCCCGGGATGTCGTTGTCGATGGTTCCGGGCACGCCGACGGCGGGAATTCCCATTTGGGTGAGCTTCATCGCTCCGCGAAAACTGCCGTCCCCTCCGATGACGATCAGCCCTTCCACCCCGTGTTTTTCCAGCATCTTGACCGCTTTGGCCTGCCCTTCCTCCGTCTTGAATTCCTCGGAACGGGCGGTGTACAACATCGTTCCGCCCCGGTGGATGATGTCCCCGACCGACCCCAGGGAAAGGGGCCTCAAATCGCCGTGGATCAATCCGTGATAACCCCGATATACGCCGATGACCTCCAGACCGTGATAAACCCCTTTCCGGACGACGGCGCGGATGGCCGCATTCATTCCCGGTGCGTCTCCCCCGCTGGTCAACACTGCAATTCGCTTCACCTTTCCCACCCCATTTTCACATATTTTCCTTCCCCCGCAGGGACAAATTTTGTCCACGCGGGACAAAAAGAGAAACGCTGACGATGGGTTTGTCAGCGTGAAAGGCAAGGTGAACCCCTCAGTCTCCGCCGGTAAACACGCCGATCCGGGCATATTTCTGATACCGGTCTGCGACCAGCGCCTCTCGGTCCATTTCCAGAAGGGGCTTTAAGGTTTCGAGAAGGGCTTCTTTAATCCAAGCCGCCTGGGCATCGGGATCCCGGTGGGCTCCCCCCTTCGGCTCGGGGATGACGCGATCCACCACGCCCAAATTCGACAGATCCTGGGCGGTGATGCGCAGAGCCTCCGCGGCCTGCTGGGCTTCGGCCGCATCCCGCCACAAGATGGCGGCGGCGCCCTCCGGTGTAATCACCGAATAGTAGGCATGCTCCAGCATGAGCAGGCGATTGCCGACGCTGATGGCCAAGGCCCCGCCGCTTCCTCCTTCGCCGGTCACCACGCAGACGATGGGAACCGAAAAACCGGCCATCTCACGCAGGTTGCGGGCGATCGCCTCGCTTTGACCCCGCTGTTCCGCCTCGATTCCCGGATGGGCACCCTGGGTGTCGATGAACGTGATGATGGGACGGCCGAATTTGTCCGCCTGCTGCATCAGGCGAAGCGCCTTCCGGTATCCCTCCGGGTGGGGCATTCCGAAGTTGCGGGCGATTTTGTCCTTGGTGTCCTTCCCCCGTTCGTGGCCGATGACGGTCACCGGCATTCCGTCCAGCTTGGCGATGCCGCCGACAATGGCGGGATCGTCGCCGTACAGCCGGTCCCCGTGCAACTCGATGAAGTCGGTGAAAATGCGCTGTATATAATCCAACGTGGTCGGCCGGGAAGGATGGCGGGAGATCTGAACCCGCTGCCAAGGGGTCAGGTTGCCGTATATTTCCTTCTCCAGGCGCTCCGCCTTGGCTTCCAGCGTGGCGATCTCATCAGACAGATCGATCTCTTTTTCCTTGGTGAATTTTTTCAGTTCGGCGATCTTTTGCCTTAGCTCGATAATCGGTTTTTCAAAGGGCAGATGGCCGTTTGCCATCGTCATTTCCCCCATTCGCGTGCAACTCCAGGATCTTGATCAAGGTTTGGCGCAGTTCTGTCCGAGGAACGACCATGTCCAACTGCCCGTGCTTCAGCAGAAACTCCGCCGTCTGAAAGTCATCCGGCAATTTTTGACGCACGGTTTGCTCGATCACCCGCCGGCCGGCAAAGCCGATCAGCGCGCCGGGTTCGGCGATGTTGATGTCCCCCAGGGAGGAAAAGCTGGCCGACACCCCGCCGGTGGTGGGATTGGTCAACACCGAGACGAACAGCACCCGCTCCCGATGCAGACGCTCGAGCGCCGCGCTCGTCTTGGCCATCTGCATCAGGGAGAGAACCCCTTCCTGCATTCGGGCCCCGCCGGAGGCGGAGAAGAGAATGAGAGGATACCGCTTCGTCGCGGCCTGTTCCACCGCTCTGGCGATTTTTTCGCCCACAACCGACCCCATGCTCCCCATGCGGAAGCGGGAATCCATCACGCCGATGACCGCCGGAAAACCGCCGATGGTTCCTTCCCCCGTCACCACCGCCTCCTTCAGGCCCGTCTTTTCCATGTCCTTCTTAAGCTTGCTTTTGTAGTCCGGAAACTCCAGCGGGTCGAGGGATTTCAAATCGGCATCGTACTCAAAAAAACGCCCCTCATCCACCGTGACGGCGATCCGCTCCGGGGCACTCAAAGAAAAATGATAACTGCAGGATTTACAGACCTTCAGGTTTTTTTCCAGCTCTTTGGCGTAACTGATGGCCCCGCAACGGGGGCATTTCTGCATGATGCCCTCCGGGATTTCCCGCTTGACATCCTGCGAAGGGATGGTTGCGTATCGGCGTTGTTTCCTGAAAAAATCCTTTAACAACGATAACACCTCATCCGCTTGTAAAAACTGAAGCGTCCGATGCTCAGAGGATGGAAGGAAGAACTTCCTGCACTTCCTTCAACTCCACCTTCGGAACGAGGATTTCATACTGACCCTTGGAAAGGTTCATCGGGCGGATCCGGACCAAAAACCCTTCATCGGTCAAGCGTTCCTTGATCCGCTCCGCGGTTTTCGAATCGGGCGCAATGTAGATCACGGTCCACATCGTTGTTCCTCCTCAGCCTGAAGCAGCCTCGTCCAACGTCAAACCATCGGACACATGATAGCATATTTGCGAAATCGACTGCAACGATATAAGAAGAAGCTCGGCTCCGATTCTTAAACCTTTCCTTTAAACCTCTCCGGCGCCTCAGAGGGAATTGCGCCGGTTCAGAAGGCGCTCCGCTTCCTCCGCCGGAATCCGCTTGTTCATCTGCATCGTTCGCTCGTAGATCTCCTTGGTGTCCACATGAATGCGGGCCATTCCCGTCTCCATCGCCGCCTTGGCGACCGCGGCCGCGACATTGGGCGCCACACGCGGATCGAAGGGAGCGGGAATCACGTAATCCGGCCTCAGTTCATCCTCGTCGATGAGTTCGGCGATGGCGCGAGCCGCGGCGATCTTCATCTCCTCGTTGATTCCCCGGGCGCGCACATCGAGGGCGCCGCGGAAAATCCCCGGAAAAGCCAGCACGTTATTCACCTGGTTGGGAAAATCCGAACGTCCCGTCCCGACCACTTTGGCCCCGGAGGCGTAAGCATCCTCGGGCATGATTTCCGGAATCGGATTCGCCATGGCGAAGATGATCGGATCCCGGTTCATGGAGGCCACCATTTCTTTTGTTACCGCCCCTTCGACGGACACGCCGATGAACACGTCGGCACCGCGAATGGCGTCGGCCAGGGACCCCTGAACGCGGTCGCGGTTGGTCAAGCCGGCGATCGATTCCTTGATCGGATTCATTCCGTAGGGACGCCCTTCATAAATGGTTCCCCTGCTGTCGCACATGATCACATCCTGCACGCCCATGGAGAGCAACAATTTGATGATGGCGATCCCTGCGGCTCCCGCCCCGTTGGCCACCACGCGAATTTCATCCATTTTTTTGCCGACGACCTTCAGGGCGTTGATCAAACCGGCCAGGGTGACGATGGCGGTTCCATGCTGATCATCGTGAAAGACGGGGATGTCCACTTCCTTCTTCAACCGCTCTTCGATGATGAAGCATTTCGGAGCGGCGATATCCTCCAGGTTGATTCCCCCGAAGGTGGGCGAAAGCAGCTTCACCGTCTCCACGATCTTATCGATTTCCGTCGTGTCGATGCAGAGGGGAAACGCATCCACTCCGGCAAAGGCTTTGAAGAGAACCGCTTTCCCCTCCATCACCGGCATGGCGGCGTGGGGACCGATATTCCCCAAACCCAGCACGGCCGTTCCGTCGGAAACGACCGCAACCAAATTCCCTTTCATGGTGTAATCGTACACGGTCTCCTGATTGGTATGAATCTCCTTGCACGGCTCCGCGACGCCCGGCGAATAGGCCAAACTGAGATCGCGGGCGGAATCCACGGGCACTTTCGATTGAACCGTCAGTTTTCCCCGGTGTTCACGGTGCAGTTTGAGAGATTCTTCGCGCAAAGTGGACAACGCCACTCACTCCTTTGCTCCGTTCGCGGGCGTCTCATAGGCTTGACCGCCCGGAGTAGCATTAATTATATCAGAAGGAAGACGGGAAAGGAACGGCGCCGCCTTCGATCAGGACCCGGTCAGGAATACCTGCTGCCCGACCTCCACCTCACCGGGTCGGATCACCGCGGCGTAAACTCCGAAACAGTTGTCCCTTTCATTTACCAGCGTCCTGAGCAACGACGGATCACGGCTTGCATCCTTCGGGTCGACGGTGACGATCATGCAGCGCTCACAGGGCCTGTTGACCGCCAACTCCACCCCGCCCGCTTTCAACGTTCGACCGACCCAGTCATCCTCGGCAAAGGGTACCGGGTCATGCAGGGAGATCAGCAGATTGGGGCGGAACCGCTCCAAAGCGACCTCCCGCCTCCGCCACTTCCCGAGTTCCCGGAGGGAGGCATCGGTGACGATCAGAACCGGCGCTTCCTCGATCGCCCGGTTCGGCCCGCCGTTGGGATCGTGCATCACGGGCGAAACCTTCCGTTTGGCCAACCCTTCGATGCGGCGCTGAAGTTCGTCATCGCCAAAGCGGTAAACCCGGCCTTCGGGAGCCGTCACTTCCACGGGCGGATAGCGGTCCGGCGACTCCTCCCCCCGAAACCGCGCCCGATACCGGGCCATTTCGGGGCATTGGGTAATCGTGAGAAAGTTGCCCGGCCTCGATTCATCCAGAAAGGCATGGCTCCGGTCCCCGTAGAGACCTCCTTTCAACACCCGGGTCCTTTGAACCCGCTCCCCTTGGAACGATTTAACCGGGTACCGGATGATCTCCTTGATTTCCCCGATCGGTTTCATCGAATCGTCACACCCTCGAATCGCGGATTCCGGAAAACGGATAATGAAGAAGTAGTCAAACCTCATCATCCGATGATCATTTCTCGAGATGACGAGTCACGCCCTTACGGGGCGGATTGGAAGCCATCAGGACACCGAGCAGCACAAAGGCCGCGCCCACCCCCTGGGCCAGCGTGGGCGTTTCCCCGAAAAAGAGCGCGATAATCACCGCAAAGGGCATGATGAGATGGAGAAACACCCCCGATTTGGCCGGACCGACGAGCTGAATGCCCCGCGACCAACACAGGAAAGCGACAACGGCGGGAAAGATGCCGAGATAAAGGACGCAGAGCCACTCGAGCGGGGACACTTCCGACCAGGGAAGGGGACGGTAGATTTCCTCCACCGCGCCGAGCAAAAGCGAAAAGGGAAGGCCCACGGCCATCAGGATCCAGAAGGTGCCCTTTTCTCCGGCAACGGTTCCGAAACGCTTGGACAGGATGGAATAGATCGCCCAGGAGAGAACGGCCACGATCATGATCAGATCGCCCGCGTTGAACTTCAGGGAAACCAGCACTTCCCAGTCTCCACGGGAAACGATCCAGACGACGCCGATCAGCGAGATGAAGACCCCCGCGACCTGGACGGGCCGGATCTTCTCCCGCAGGAAGAAATAGGAGAGCAGCATGATGAAAACAGGGGCAACGGAATTGAACAGGGAGGCGCTGATGGAAGAAGTGAATTGGACCGCCAGATAAGTGAGGGCGTTGAAGCCCACCACACCGGTCATCGCCATCCAGAAAAGGGGCGCCCGATACGTTCGCCAGAGGGCTTTCGCTCCCTTCAGCTGGCTGCGGGCAAAGGGCCAGAGGGCGAGCAATCCGATGGTCCACCGAAAGAGGGACAAGTGCAGGGGCGGGATCGTCTCCACCATCACTCGGCCGAGCACGAAATTGCTCCCCCAAAAGAGCGCCGACGAAGTGAGGAGAAGGTAAGGGTTGTTCCAGAGCCTATCCAGCACCTGTTTCATGAAATCCCCCCGATCAGATGCCATTTCAGCCTGCGATCCCTTCCGAAAACCTCCCCCCGCCACCGGCACGGGAGGCTCAGACGCCCCCAATGACATAATTATATAACATTTCGGATGAGGACATCGGAATGGATTTTGGGGCGAAAACCGATGAAAGCGGGAATTTCGAAAGCCCTGGCTTGCATGGTTTGTTATAGAGACGAAATACCGACCCTATAACAGCCGGCGAAAACTCCGCCGGCGCGACTTTCTTTTCTCATCGACAGCACCTTTGCCCGGAGATCACCTTCACGCTTAAAGGCGCGGAAAGGAAAAAACCCCGCCAAGGCTTGGCGGGGTTTTTCCTTTTTCATCAGATGTCACCGGACCCGCGGATAGCTGATCAGGTTGACAAACATCCGGTATCCGCCGGGCACCTGGCTTTGGATCTGGCGGTACCAGACCAGGCTGGTGTAAATGTACGACCCCTCTCCGTAGTCGGCCACCAGCAAACCGCCGGTGAAGGGCTCCTCCCCGGGATCGGCCATGGACAGGAGGGGCTCATAGGCGGAATCCCACTCGGAGGGGAAATACAGCCCGCGCTCCTGAACCCACCCGTCGAAATCCTCCGGTGTGATGGCGTTCGGCGCGTTCAGCAGCGGATGATCCGGCTTGAGGAACGTCACCGGGGCGTTTTCGTCGGTCACCCGCCATTTGATGGAGGGACTGCCCGGTTGGAGGGGATAGGGAGCCAGTTCGGGACTCCAGTTGTCCTCGGGTTTGTGATACTGCATCACCACGTGACCGCCGCCTTTGACGTATTCCAGCAGTCGGCCGTTGTGCTCCAGCAGATCGGAGCGGGAAAGATAGGCGCGGATTCCGACCACAATGGCGTCATATTGCCCGAGATCGCCGGATGCCAGGTCCTCCTCATCCAGGAAGGTGACATCGACACCCACCTGACGCAGCGCATCGCCTACCTGATCAAAGCCGCTGTCCACATAACCCACCTTCAGCCCCGGAACCAGCTCGAGGGGGAAGGCCTGGACGCGGAGCTCCGCCGGCCTCATCCAATAGCTCGTTCCGATGTGATCATAGTGGATCGGCTGCACCTGCAACGATTGAGAACGTCCGTCCACCACCGCTTCCACGGGGACGGTGTAAGCACCCGGCTGGACGGCCGAGCCGGGCTCCAGTGTAAAGGTGACGCGCTTCGTTTCTCCCCGGGTTGAAAACGCCAGCTGTTCGGACGCCGGTTCCGCCCGCCATCCCTCGGGAAGACGCGGCCGGATCCTTCCGGAGGAGGGACCGTTCCGATAATTGGTCACCTCCACCGTCACGGAGAGCCGCTCTCCCGGCTTTTTCGTGTTCAGAACCATGGCCTCCGGCAGCAAACGCATCCCCCAATCGGGAAGGACGGCGACGGTCTGCTGCGTCGGCTGAGGAACGGCGGCGCGCGTCACGGTTTCCCCCCGAAGCTTGTAGGAGACCTCCGCCCGAACGACGGGGGGCGCATAGGGATCGAAGAAGGAAGCATCCTCCGGCACTTTCACCTCAAAGGCGATATTCCGGCTTTCTCCCGGCTGAATCGTCCGCGGAAGGGATCCCCGCTTCACCCGCCAATCACCGGGAACCTTCAGGTCAACCTTCAGATGAGTCAAGGCATCTTCGCCCCCGTTGTCAACCGTCACGACAACGTTCCCGTTAGACCCCCGCGTCAACACCGAAGGGGTTGCCTTCACCGCCACGTCAACCCGGGAGGCGACGGCACTCGCTTCCAACAGCTGCCGCTCCTTCACCCGGAGACGAAACAGCAGATCCTCTTTCGCCGAATCCGGCAAACCGCTTTTCTCGGTCAGACGGATTATTTGCCGGGTTTCCTTCAGTGCCTGTTGCACCCTTTTCGTCACTTCGCGGCGATCCGGATACGCGCCGATCACCCCGTCCAACCGGCTCTGCAACCGGACGAGCCGCTTCTTCAACCCGCCCTGAGGCAGGTCGGCGGCATAGTCGGCAAGGGTCACCGGCAACCCGTCAAAAAGGGATTTCTCCCGCTTGATATCTCCGACCGACGACTTCACCAGTTCCAGCGACACGAAGTAATCCTCCACCGGCAGGTCGCGTCCCATCCCCTGGCTTTTGTGCAGCTTGCGGGACTCTTCTCCCAGCTGGGGATAGGTCTTCCCGTACACCGGGTCCACCGTGCCGATGTTGAATCGAAGCGTTTCCTTCCCTTCTTCCCCCGGGAGGTACAATTTTTTCACCTGCCAGGGGGTGAGGCCCTCCCGCAGATGCTGCGGAAACACCTTGGGATTCGCGGCATCGGCGAAGGCGCGGAGGGTCAGCTGCGCCACCGCCCGGTGGTGTCCGTGCTGTGACGGCACATCCCGAAAGGAGGGCATCAGGATATCCGGCCGCTCCTGCCGGATCAGGCGGATCAGCCGTTCATACACCACCTCTTCTCCCCACTTCTCCAGCGTCTCCTCCGGAGACTTGGAAAAGCCGAAGTCATAGATGGGGTCGTCCAGCTTCCGGCTGAGGAGGAAGAGATCCACATCCGTCACCCTGGATGCTTCCTGCAACTCGCGGCTGCGGATAATGCCCAGTCCGTTCCCCAGCTCGTCGCCGATCTCGTTTTGCCCTCCCTCCCCCCGATTGGCGATCACGCTGGAGGTGCGAACCCCCTGCCCGAGGGACAGCCAGGCCAGCAGTGCGCTTTGCTCGTCATCGGGATGAGCCCCCGTATTCATAAAACTGACGATCGTGGACAGTGTTCGAACCGCCTGCCACAGGGCCGGATCCTCTTTCCCGCCGGCCTCGGCCCCCAAGGGGGGAAGCCCCAGGGAAAAGGACAGAACAACCGCCAACAGCATCGCCAACATCGCCTTGCCGTTCCTTCTCATTTCACAACCCCCGAACGGTGAGATTCGGACATCAATCCCCCATGTCCTCATCTTCAATTAAACAAAATTTCGAAAAAAATTTCCAGAGCCGATGGATTCGCTCCACCTTTTCTGCAGGCGATTTCATTGTTATTTTCTTGAACCGCATCCATTCTTCAATTTTCTCCCGCGCAGCGATATTTATCAGCTTCCATGCCTGCTATCCCTTGTCTGTTCCATAACCCGCAAGCCCACTCGCTGACGAAAGGCATTCCCGAGGAAAAAAAGAGGAAAACGAGAGGAAAACGCGGCGGATCCTTCAGACCGCCGCCGTCAGGCAGCTTCATCCCTTGAAAAAGGAAATGACCAATTCGACCTTCCCCGTGATCCCTTCTTCATTTGTGCGGATGTCGCCAATGCCACCCCGGGCATCCGGGGGAGTGCTTCGTCAAGATGAAGGTATAATAAAAAAATGCCCTTTATTCTCGGCTTCGCGGGCAGAGAAAGGGAATAGCATTCGATCTGTGGAATGGTTTTTTCAAAGATGGTTCGCTTGAGTCCCCCGGAAATTCCTTGCAGGATGTGATGGTGATGGCGACAATCCTGATCGTTGAAGATGATGCGAAGATCAGCCAATTGTTGAAGGACCACATTGAAAAATACGGGCACAAGGCAGTCATCGCCACGGACTTTTCACAAGTGCTGGAGCAATTTAAACAGGTTGCCCCGGATCTGGTGTTGATGGACGTCAATCTGCCCAAATACGACGGTTTCTATTGGTGTCGACAAATCCGCTCGGTATCCACCTGCCCCATTCTGTTCATATCGGCCCGGGATGGAAAGATGGATCAGGTGATGGCTCTTGAAAACGGTGCGGATGATTACATCACGAAACCCTTTCACTATGAAGTGGTGATGGCCAAAATCAGGAGCAGCCTGCGCCGGGCGTATGGAGCCTATGCAAAACAGGTTGAGCGTGTGGTGAAAGTGGATGACCTCGCCTTGTATCCCGAGCGGTTGGAATTGGGCTTTAAGGAAAAGAAAGTGGCGTTGACTCATAAAGAAACCATCTTGCTTGAGACCTTGATGGAGAATCCCATGCGGGTTGTGAGCCGCGATCGGCTGTTGGAAAAGTTGTGGAGCGATCAACATTTTATCGATGACAACACGTTGAACGTATATGTGACCCGGGTTCGAAAAAAACTGGGCGAACTGGGGATCCCTTGCGCGATTGAAACAGTAAGGGGCGTGGGTTACATGTTGAAGTGTGTATGGAGGGAAAACACATGAACCTGTTCTGGAGGGAACAAACGCCCTTATTCATTTTTTATCTGATCCAATTGAGTCTGTTTCCCCTCATCTATTGGCTGGAGGGCTACAAAGAATGGTCGGCCCCGCTGTATTCCGCGTTTCTGAGTTTTTTTCTGCTGGTTTGTTATCTGGTATATCGCTATGCCAGTCATCGCTCCTTTTACCGCTGCCTGACACGCGACGCCGATTCCCTGGAGAGCACGCTGCAAAAAACCGGAAACGCTCCGCTCCCCAAAGCCTTTGACCAGTACGTGGAGAAGCAATTTCAGCTATACAACAGGGAAATCATCCAATATAAAAATCGAATCGAAGACCACATCAACTTTATCACGCAATGGGTCCATCAGATGAAGACGCCGATCTCCGTCATTCATTTGACGGTTCAGGGGGAAGAAAACCCCAAATTCCGCAGCATCCAGGACGAACTGGACCGTTTGCGCAAAGGGTTGGAGATGGTGTTGTATGCTTCCCGCCTGAACCGGTTTGAACAGGATTTTCTCGTGGAGCCGATCAAACTGGCTCAACTCGTGCAACAGGCCATTTCGGAAAACCGCCGCCCCTTTATCGGCAACCAGGTGTATCCCGAATTGCTCGTTCCGGAAAACCTGTTCGTTTATTCCGATGAAAAATGGCTATTGTTTGTTCTTAATCAACTGATTACCAATGCCGTCCGTTATTCCGCCGGAAAAGGGAAAAAAATTGCGTTCTATGCGGATCGTCAAGGTGAAAAGGCCTTCCTGGAGGTGCGAGACGAGGGAATCGGAATTCCCAAACAGGATTTGCATCGTGTATTCGAACCTTATTTTACGGGGCAACGGGGAAGGGAATTCCGGGAATCAACGGGAATGGGGCTGTACCTCGTACGCAAGATATGCGATCAGCTGGGGCATCAGGTGGAGTTGGAATCAGAAGAAGGCGTCGGAACGACCGTACGCATTTTTTTTCGCCAATCCCCTTCGCATCTTACTCCATCGTAAGGCTTGTACCATGCATCTCGAGAAGCCGTACTTCCCGAGCGCGCGGCTCTTTTGCGCTTTCACGCAAAAGGGCCTGTTTATTTTTTCTACTCCATCTTTCCCTTACAAAAATGTAAGGATCCCTTAATCTCAATCGATGGCAACAAATCCGGATCCCGGATAAGAATAAAGGTGGTCGGGGGAAGCACGTTACAAAACGGGAAGGAGAGAATGATCCGATGCTGAAGGTGAAACAATTGAGCAAGATTTACCCGGGGAAAGTGCCGACGCGCGCCTTGTCCAATATCAATCTGACGATCGAAAAAGGAGAATTTGTGGGGATCATGGGACCTTCCGGGAGCGGGAAAACCACGCTTCTCAACATGGTGTCGACGATCGACACGCCCAGTTCGGGGGAAGTTTTGATCAACGGCCAAAACCCGCACCGCATGAAAAAAAATCAGTTGGCGCGTTTCCGGCGCCGCCACCTGGGGTTTGTCTTTCAGGATTTCAATCTCTTGGACACGCTGACGATCGGGGAGAATATCGTGCTGCCTCTCACCCTCGATCGAAAGAGCGTCAAGGAAATGGAACGGAAGCTGATGGAAACGGCCGGGAAGCTGGGGATCGAGGACATCCTGAACAAGCGAACCTATGAGGTGTCCGGCGGGCAGCGCCAGCGAGCGGCGATCGCGCGGGCCATCATCCACTCGCCGTCTCTGCTTTTGGCCGATGAACCGACCGGCTCCCTCGATTCAAAATCTTCCCGGACCGTCATGGAGACCTTTGAAAAAATCAATAAAACCGATGGTACGACCACGATGTTGGTCACCCATGACCCGCTGGCCGCCAGTTACTGTGACCGGGTGCTCTTTATCAAGGACGGGGAGTTGTACAACGAAATCCGCCGCGGCGAAAACCGGCAATTGTTCTTCCAAAAGATCATAGACATGCTGTCGTTCTTGGGAGGGAACGCCCATGACCTTTCTTCAGTTCGCTTTTAACAATGTTTATCGGAATTCCCGCGCCTATGTCGCTTACTTTTTGAGCAGTTCCTTCGCCGTAATGATTTTTTTCACCTATCTGGTATTTATCTTCCACCCGGATATTGTCAACAGCGAAATGGGCGCGCTGACGAAGGCGGCGATGACCGCTGCCTCTTATATCACCTTTGTGTTTTCATTCCTGTTTGTATTGTATTCGATCGGCGCTTTTTTAAAGGTGCGAATGAAGGAATTCGGCATTTTGACGGTTCTGGGGGCCGCCGGCAGGCAATTGAACCGCCTGATTTTTCTTGAAAACATGATCATCGGAACCGCTGCGGTTGTGGCTGGAATCGTCGGAGGTCTCGTCTTTTCCAAGCTGTTTCTCATGCTGGGAACCCAAGCGTTGGAAATGAAGGAGCTGTCCATGTATTTCCCGGGAAAGGCTTTGGGCATCACCCTTTTATCCTTTTTCGCCCTGTTTCTGGCAATCTCCCTGATGACCTCCGTCATGGTCCGGCAAAGCAAGGCGCTGGAGATGTTGCAAGGCACTAGCAGGCCGAAAAAGGAACCCAAGGCTTCCGTCTGGCTGGCGCTTTTGTCCGTTGCGGCTTATGCCGGCGGCTTCTACATGCTCCGGAAGGGAGTGGGTCCCGATGAAGCCAATCTGCTTGTCACCCTGCTGTTGGACATGATTGGAACCTATTTCTTCTACACCCAGATCAGCGTTTTTGTCACCCGCTTTTTGAAGAGGAAGCGTTCCTTTTCCTGGCGGGGGTTGAATCTGTTATGGGTGTCGGAGCTGACCTACAAGATCAAGGATTATGCGCGCATGTTCTTCATGATTACCATCGTGACGGCCATCACCTGCACGGCAGCCGGCGCCGTGCTGGCCTTGAACAAGCAGATGGAAACCGTGTACAAAGAAGACCCCTTCGCCTTCAGTTTCTATCCGCTGGCGGATGCGACGGGCGAAAGAGAGATGGCCCGGCTTGAACAGGAATTGAAGCAGGCGGGGATCCATTTTGAAAAGGTGGGATTTAAGCAGATCCACGTCGAAATCAACGAGTCCGACAGTCCGATGATCCTGATCAGGCAGTCCGATTATGAACGATTGCCGCGATCCCTTTCATTGCCGCAGGTGACCCTGCAACCGGGAGAGGTTTTGTTGATCCATTCAACGCTGGCGAAGCACAAATTGCCGGACCTCACCGCGTTGACCCTGAAGGAACCGGAGGGCATGGCATTCACCAAGAAAGATGAAACGACAAAAACGCTCTTTGGCAGTCAACATGCGGCGGTGGTGACCGACGCGGATTTTAGGCTGGTCATGCAGAAATTGCCGCCGGTTAAAACGGAACAGTATTACGGGTATCTCGTTCCGGAATGGTCCAACCGCACCGTTCCCGCGAAGGATTCCGCCGAAGTCCGGTTGGGAACGAAGTTGGACGGGATGAACAAGGATCGGCTCCGGGAAGGAAAAGCGGATGGTGTCGTCGTATCCCGCGCCAGCAACTTTGTGAATCTGAAACAGGTAACCCGCATCATGATCTTCGTGGGTCTGTTCATTGCGGCCATCTTTTCCGTGTTCACAGCCAGCTTCCTCTACTTCAAACTGTTTAATGACTTGCAGCAGGATCAGCGCCATTACCACAGCCTGTCGAAAATCGGTCTGAGTGAAAAGGAGATGAAACGGAGCGCAACCATCCAAATTGCCCTCCTCTTTTACATCCCCTTGATCTTTGCTGCACTTCAGACGCTGGTGGGGCTCTGGGGGCTCGCATCGCTGTTCTACTTCCCGACCAACATGATCATGGTCGGATTTACGGCGATCGGAGCGTATCTGATCCTTTACACCATCTACTTTGTGATGGTCCGTTCCCGCTTCCTGTCGCAACTGAAACGGGTGATGGTGTAAATCTGAAGCGACCGCCGGTAACCGGTGGAGCCGCCTGACCGCAAAGGGCCCGAATGTCCGGCCGTCCTGACGGCAGGCGGCTTAAGCCGTTGATCCGCCACCTCTCCCCTCGACATCGTCTGCTCCGAACTTGAAAAAACCCCCTCCGGCTGAGGAGGGCCGATCCGCCGCCTCGGATGCTTTCAACAACCGCTCCGACCGCGACTCCTCCATTCTCCAACGGCCGGTTCGGGCACCGACAACCCCCTTCACCGGACAAATAAAATCCAGTATTCCAATTTTTTTGTCACTGGTGTATATTGAGAATTGGGAGATCCCTTGTTTTTTTGTTTCCCTTGTTTATTCGAAAAGCTTACAAACCAACTCGATAGTGAGGATGAAGTCATGCGCCATCGAAACGCAAAGACCTCTCCCCATCAGCCGCAGGTATTGAAGCAGTTGAACAAACGGCTGATTCTTCAAACCATCCGCCGCAGGCAACCGGTATCCCGCGCGGAAATCGCCGAGGAAACGACGATCAGCCGAACTACGGTCTCCCAGCTGACCGACGAACTCCTCCGGGAAGGATGGATCCGGGAAGTGGGACAAGGGGTTTCCGGAGCCAAAGGAGGGCGGAAGCCGATCACCCTTTCGATCAACGATGATGCGGCTTGGGTGGTGGGCGTGGACATCGGAGGATGCGGGACCACGATCGCTCTCTGCAACCTGGCCGGTCAAATCAAGCAAAAGCGGACATTTCCCAGCCCCCGCACCTCCATGTTGGACACCCTCAGCGAGCAGTTACAACGCTTTCTTTCGCAGGTGGATCCGGAAATCCGCATCATCGGATTGGGGATCGGGGCGCCGGGAATCACCCGCTCCTCCGACGGGGTGGTACTGTCCGCCCCGGCCCTGGGTTGGACGGATGTTCCCTTGAAACGGTTGCTTGAAGAACGCCTCGGCCTTCCGGTCTACGTCGACAACGACGTCAATGTGGCGGCTCTGGGAGAGTGTTGGAAAGGAGCGGGTAAGGACAAGCAAAACGTGATCATGATCACTGTCGGCACCGGGATCGGATGCGGCCTGGTCCTGGACGGAGCCCTGTACCGGGGATCCGGATGGGCCGCCGGCGAGATCGGATCGATGGTGACCGATGCCGATGCCGTCGACCAATGGACCGATCCCGTCTTCGCCGGATTCGGTTTCCTGGAGAGCAAGGCGGGAGGCCCCGGCATCGTCCGTCAGATCCTCGGGCGAATGGAGAAAACCGATTCGTCCTCTCCCCTTCGCAGGGATGCCGACCGTCTGACGGCCAAGGAGGTATTCGATGCGGCCCGAAAGGGAGAGCCGCTGGCAAAATCGGTCGTCTCTCAATCCATCCGCCATTTGGCCGCGGGGATCATCAACGCCGTCGTCCTGTTTGATCCGGAAGTGGTCATCCTGGGCGGCGGATTGATGGGATCCGCCGATCTGATGCTGCCGAAGATCCGGGAGGCGGTCAAACGCCTCTCGCCGACTCAACCGGAAATCCGAAAAGCCCAGCTCGGAAGCGACGCCGGTGTGATCGGCGGAGCCGCCCTGGTCCTCAAGGAATGCAGCGAGCCGATCGGCGGCGTCCTTTAACTCAAAGATCAAAACCAAAAGGAGGGCATCACCCATGCGCGTGAACAAAGGATGGCTGCTGGGTCTGATCCTGGTTCTCACCGGATCGATGCTGTCCGGCTGCCTGGCGGGCGAGGAAAATTCCACCTCCGACCAGGGCCTGGAAGAAAAGGTGGTCGTCTATTCCCCCCACGGCAAGGACATCCTGAGCGAATTTGAAAAGCAATTTGAGAAAAAGTACCCGGGCGTCGACGTCCAGTGGCTGGATATCGGCTCCCAGGAGATCCTGGACCGGATCCGTTCGGAAAAGGCCAATCCCCAGGCGGACGTCTGGTGGGGCGCCCCGTCGGTGATGTTTGAACAGGCGCGAACCGAGGGACTGCTGGAACCCTATGAGCCCAGCTACAAGGACTCCCTTCCCGAGGAGTTCCGGGCGGAGGATTTCTCCTGGACCGGCACCAGCCAGACCCCGGAGGTGATCATGTACAACAGCAAGCTCCTCTCCAAAGAGGAAGCCCCCAAGGATTGGGACGACCTGCTCGACCCCAAATGGAAAGACAAGATCATCATCCGCTACCCCCTCGCCTCCGGAACGATGAGGACGATCTACTCGGCGATGATCTACCGCACCTACAAGGACACCCGGGATCCGAAAGAGGGATATGAGTGGCTGAGGAAACTGGACGCCAACACCAAGGAGTACTCGGCCAATCCGGAGATCATGTACAGCAAGGTGGCAAAAGGGGAAGGATTGCTCACCGTCTGGAACATGCCGGACACGGTCATGTTGAAGGAAACCAAGGGCTATCCCTTTGATTTCGTCATTCCGGAAAGCGGAACCCCCGTGCTGACCGAGGGCATCGCCCTGGTCAAAGGAAGCAAGCACCCGAAGGCGGCCCAGGCCTTCTATGAGTTTGTCAACTCGACGGAAGCGATGAAGCTGCTCGCCGAAAAGTATTACCGGATCCCGACGCGGACCGACGTCACCGATCTCCCCGACTGGATTACCGAAACCGAAATCAAAACCATGGAGATCGACTGGAAATTGCTCGAAGAGAAGTCCGACGAATGGATGAAATACTGGGATGAAAACATCAAAAACCGGGCGAAGGAAACAACGGAATGAGGCGAGGGAAGCAAAGCCCCCGGAAAAGCCTCTGAAATCGCCTCCGCAACAAACGCCAAAGAAGCATTCCAACAGTTGGAGTGATCCGTTTTGAGTCGAGTGGAATTAAAGCAAGTGGTCAAGCGGTTCGGTGACGTGACGGCCGTCAAGCGGCTGAACCTGTCGATCTGCGAGGGGGAATTCTTCACCCTGCTGGGTCCCAGCGGTTGCGGAAAAACCACCATTCTCCGGATGATCGCCGGGTTTTACCAGCCGTCGGAGGGCCAAATCTTCTTCGACGGCAACGATGTCACGCACCTTCCCCCGCACCGGCGGGACACGGGCATGGTTTTTCAAAATTATGCCCTTTTCCCCCATATGACCGTGATGGAAAACGTCGCCTTCGGCCTACAGGTCCGCAAACGCCCCCGGGAGGAGATCAAGCGGCGCGTCGAAGAGGCCCTGGCCCAGGTGAGGCTGGCGGGCTACGGGGAACGGCGGATCAGCCAGCTGAGCGGCGGACAACAGCAACGGGTCGCCCTGGCGCGCTCCCTGGTCATCCGGCCGCGGATTCTTCTTCTGGACGAGCCCCTGAGCAATCTGGACGCCCGCCTGCGGGACGAGATGCGAACGGAAATCATCAAACTTCAACGGTCCCTGGGCATCACCACGGTGTACGTCACCCACGATCAGACCGAAGCCCTGTCGATGAGCGACCGGATTGCCGTCTTCAACCAGGGAGTGTGCCAGCAGGTGGGCACGCCGATGGAAGTCTACAACACGCCGAACAATTCCTTCGTGGCCACCTTTGTCGGGGAAACCAACCTGCTTCCCTGCACGGTGCGGAGCGTCACTCCGGAGACAGTGACCGTCTCCTGCGGAGAATGGGTCCTCAGCGTCGACAACCGTCCGGAAAACGTCGCTTCCCTCCCTTCCGATCCCGCGGGGAAATCGATCTTCGCCTCCATCCGGCCGGAGGGGATTCGCTTGACCGACGAACCCGCTCCCAATGCGGTAAAGGGAACGGTCACCCTGGTCCAATTCACCGGATCCGCCCTGCAGTGTACGGCCGAATTGGAAGGGGGCATCACCCTGCGGGCGCTCTTCCTCAACCTTCGCCGAGGGATGGAGCGTATCCGCAAGGGGGAGACGCTGTGGTTCGATCTGCCGAAGGAACAAATCCGCCTGGTCCCCCCGGCCGCCGGAGGTGAGACGGATGGCTGACCGCCTGCTGAAGTCCCTGCGATCGGAAAAGGCCTTCACCATCCTTCTCCTGATCCCGATCCTGGCCGTCCTGTTCGCCTATGTCCTCTATCCCAGCTTTCGCACGCTGACGGAAAGCCTGACCGCGGAGGGGCGGTTTTCCCTGGAGCACTACCGGAAGTTTTTCAGCCCGGAGACGCTGACCAACCTGGAGGCTTTGTGGAACAGCCTGTACATCTCGATACTGAGCGTGCTCCTCAGCGGATTGGTCGGTGTTCCGCTGGCCTTCATCTTCAACCGGTACGATTTTCCCGGGCGATCCTTCTTCGCCGCCGCAGCCGTGTTGCCCATCGTCCTCCCGCCCCTGGTCGGGGTGATGTCCTTCCTGTTTCTTTACGGGGAATCGGGGCTGATCACCCGCACGCTGCAATCCCTGCTGGGCCTGGATGAGCCCCCCTTCCGGCTGGGGGGCGTCTCCGGCATCCTGCTGGTGCACACCTACACGATGTACGTCTACTTTTACATGACCGTATCCGCGGCCATCCACCGGATCGATCCGGCGCTGGAAGAAGCGGCGACCAACCTGGGGGCCGGGCGGTGGACGGTTTTCCGCCGCGTCACCCTGCCCCTCCTGACGCCGGCACTGGTGGCGGCATCGCTGCTCGTGTTCATGACCTCGATGGCCTCCTTCAGTGCCCCCTTCCTCCTCGCCGGAGGCTTTCGGGTGCTCAGCCTGCAGATCTACATCTCCAAGCTGAACGGGGATCTGGAGATGGCCGCCACCCAGTCGGTGATTCTATCCATCTTTTCCATCTCCTTTCTCCTTCTGATGCGCTGGTACCAGGGGAGGAGGGACTACGGCATCGCCGGCAAGGGGGTGAGCGCTCACCGGCGGGAAGTGCAGAACCCGTGGATCAAATGGCCCCTCGTCGGTCTGGGAATCCTCGGGGTGATCATTCTGCTCCTCCCCCATATGACGCTGATCGTCCTCTCCTTCGTTCCCGAGGGGGCTTGGACCTGGCAGACATACCCGACCCGGTTCAGTTTGGAAAACTACCTGCTGTTGATGGAGGACCCGAACATCTGGGAACCGGTGAAAAACAGCCTGAACATGGCCGCTTTGGCCACCGCGGGCAATTTTCTCTTCGGAATTCTCGCCTCCTACGTCCTGGTCAAGCGAAAATTCGCCGGAAAAAATCTGCTCGACATCCTGGTCATGCTTCCCTGGGCCCTGCCCGCCACGGTGGTGGCGATGAACATGATCCTGGCCTTCAATCAGCCGACACCCTTTACCTTGGGGAACATCCTGGTGGGAACCTATTGGATTCTCCCGCTGACCTACTTCGTCCGCGACATCCCGTTGGTGGTGCGGTCCACCAACGCCGCCCTGGAACAACTGGACGACAGTCTGGAGGAGGCGGCCCGCAACCTGGGAGCCGGATGGTTCACCGCCTTCCGCCGGGTGGTCCTCCCCCTCATCCTGCCCGGGGCCCTGGCGGGAACCCTGCTCGCCTTCGTGACGGCGGTCGGAGAGTTTGTCTCTTCCGTGCTCCTCTATACCATCGACAACCGGCCGATCTCCATCGAAATCATGAACCAGCTCCGGATGTTCAACCTGGGGCAGGCCGCGGCGTACGCCGTTTATCAAATCGCCCTGATCGGCATCGTGATGTTTATCTCCCAGCGGTTCCTGGGGGTAAAGGCCCATCAAACCCTGTAGATGAAGAAATCTCCGCCCGGAGGAAAAGCAATCCCTCCCAACTTTCGCAGAAAGGAGGATGCCGATGGAGCGTGAAAGGCGGAACCGGGAGGAGTGGCTCCTGTCGGAGGGCACTACCTTTCCCGGAAGAACCTACGTGGAATGCCTGCTGAAACCGCTCTTCAACGACCAGCGGGACACCCTGTTCCACGCCATGATCCAGGTGCACCGCGCCCATGTGCTCATGCTGTACGACCGGCAGATTCTGAAAAGATCGGAGGCCGCCCGCATCCTCCGGGCAGTGGAAGAGGTGGCCCGCACCGATCCGCGCAAGCTACAGTACGACCCCCGCTATGAGGATCTGTTTTTCCTGGTCGAGGGCAAAATCGCCGAACGGATCGGGGAAGAGCTGGCGGGAAACATGCACATCGCCCGCAGCCGGAACGACATGGGCGTGGCCATGTATCGCATCGCCCTCCGGGAGCGGATTCTCTCCCTGATCGACAAAACCCTGTCCCTGCGGGAAGCGCTCCTCGAAACCGGCGGGCAGCACCTGGAGACGGTGATGCCCGCCTACACCCACACCCAACCGGCCCAACCCACCACCCTGGGTCATTATCTCCTGGCAGTGCAGGATGGATTGGCCCGGGATACGTCGCGGCTCAAAAACGCTTTTCACCAGGTCAACAGGAGCCCCCTCGGTTCGGCGGCCATCACCACCACCGGCTTCGACATCTGCCGCGACGCGGTGAAGGACGCACTGGGATTTGACGATCTGGTGGAAAACTCCTACGACGCGATCGCCGGAGCCGATTACCTGGGGGAAACCGCCACCGCAGTGGCACTTATGATGACCAACCTCGGGCGCTGGATCCAGGATCTCCTCCTCTTCTGCACGCGGGAATTCCAGGCGGTCCGGGTCGCCGATCCCTATGTGCAGATCAGCAGCATCATGCCGCAAAAGCGGAATCCCGTTTCCGTGGAACATTCCCGTTCCCTGGCGAGCAGCGCCGCAGCCGACGCCTTGGCGGTCTTGACGATGATCCACAACACCCCCTTCGGCGATGTCGTCGACACGGAGGACGATCTCCAGCCCCATCTGTATCGGGCCATCGACAAGAGTCAGCGCGTTCTCGGTCTGATGACGGCGGTGATTCGCACCCTGGAGGTCAACCGGGAGCTCCTCGGGCGACGGGCCCGGGAAGGGGCCATCACCATCACGGAGTGGGCGGACACCATGGTACGGGAAAAGGGAATCCCCCTCCGGACGGCCCATCGCATCGCTGCCCGGATCTCCCGGAGCGCCTGGCGGGAAAACCGGGAGCTGGACGAGCTGACGCCGGAACAGGTCCGAAAGGAAGCCCTGGAGGCGGCGGGCGTCGATCTGCGACTCACCGAAGAAGAACTGGCCCGCCTTTCGGATCCCCTTCATTTCATACGGGTGCGGAAGTGCCGGGGAGGCCCTCACCCCGCGGAAACGCGCCGGATGCTGGAAGCGAGGAACGAGCAGTTGACCCGGGAACAGCGATGGCTGAAGGATACCCTGAACCGGCTGAACCAGGCCCAAGCCCAAGTGATGCGCAGAGTCGGGGAATTGACGGGAAAAAGCTAAGGGACCGTAACACGGGGGAGCATCCACCCGCCAAAGCGTCGAAGCGGTAGATCGAGAACAAGCCTTGGTCATGAAACGACCAAGGCTTGTTCTCTTGGACGAAATAAAAGATCCCATCGGATTCCAGAGAGAGCGTATGCCCCCTTGCCGCGGGGGCGAATCGGAAGGGAACAATCCCCTTCAGCCATCCGACAAGGAATTCATCACCGAAATTCAATGGTGAGAGCGAATTGCGCCGGTTTTTCCGTCCAAGTTTCTTCAAATATCATCGGCCCTGGCCATCGTTCATTTGATGGATCCGGGCCGGCCCTGCGCATGATGTGGAACAGCCTCTATGCATCAATCGGAATCGTATTCGGAAGAATCCTGTTTTCTCCCCTCCTTGTGTCCGCTACGCAAAGCGAAGAAGCCGCCTCTTTTACGGTCCGCTCGTTTGCATCCCCCTTCACCTTCCTGTCAACAGGTAGCTGTACGGGAGCCGGCGGAGCAGAACTGACGCCCCGAAGGAAAGTCCGATCACACAGACGAGCATAAAGGCGAATTCCGCCCAGGAGGCAGGTGAAAAGAAACCGGGCGTGAACTTGCTGAGCAGATTGAGTACAAAGGGATGGATCAAATAGAGGCCGAAAGAATGGCGACCGAGCAGTGCGATCCAGGAATTGGGCCACCTTTCCGCCAAATGAAACCACAGCAGCAGGGAGGCGACGGAATAGGCGATCACGGAAACCTGGAAAAAACCCGTCTGTTTTCGAAGAAACGCGTCCAACAGCACGAGCAGGCCCGTCGCGCAGAAAAAGATCAGGACAGCCGCCAAGGGAACCCTTTGAAGCCATCTCCGGAGGGACCCAATATGAAGGCCCATCCATCCTCCCAGGCAAAAGTAAAAGAACCAGACGGGAAAGAACCGGATCGTGTTTTCCGAGTAGGGCAGCACCCACGGCAGTTGGGCCTTTATCTCCCACCAGGTGGTGCTGACGGCCGTCAGGCTGATCAAAAAGGAGAAGGAAACGACCGTGAGACCCCCAAACCGGCGGAAGGCCCGGATCAACAGCGGAAGAAGGAGATAAAACTGGACCATCACCACGATAAAATAGAGGTGATAGTACACTCCTCCCGTAAACAGGGCCAAAAAGGCCTCGCCCGCCGTGCCCGGACCGGTTTCCGGGTGGGCCAGCCTCCCGTAAATCCAGTAAAAGAGGGACCACACCAAATACGGCACGAGAATGTACAACATCCTCCGGCGATAAAAACGCCTGGCCGGAAAGGATTCTTCCTCAAAATACCGGTAAAAGAGAAACAAACCGGACAGCATGAAAAATACGGGAACGCAGAACCGCCCCAGCTGATTCATCGCAAAAAACAGCCCGCCTTCCGTCAGCGGTTGGGTGGTGCGCAGGCTGTACGCGGTCACGTGAATCAAAATCACGCCGAAGATGGCGACACCTTTGATGAAGTCCCCTTCTTCGATCTTTCCTCGCATCGATCCCCTCTCCCACAAATAAAAAAGGGCATCAAGCCCCGAAAAGGATCCCTTTTATCATTGAGAACGAAATTCAAAATTTCATGGTTTCAAAAAGGAATATGAAAAATCAGGAAAACGCCTCCCCGCTTCGGTCACCCCGCCTCTCTCTCCTGGACGCGATGCAGTTCTTTCTCCAGTTTTCCCGTCAGCATCAGCCAAAACATGTGAAAATCGGCCCGGAGAGACCAGAGGGGATGCCCGAAGGTGGCCGGCTTGTTCCCTTCGATGAAAAAATGGCTGAACCAGGCCAAGCCGTAACCCAGGACCGGAGCCGCCAGGAGAAACCAGCCGTTCATCAAGAGGACCGACAAAATCAGACAGAGAATCACACAAGCCGTGCCGGCGAAATGCCAGGCGCGCGTCGACGGTTTGCTGTGCTGCGACAGATAAAAGGGCCAAAATTCGCCATACGTGCGGAAATCCATCAAACCCCCCCGATCAAATCAGTTTGTCTCCCGCGTGACGTTGCGATAGCGCTCCTTTTTCGGGATTTCGCCACCGTTGGCGCGTGGATCGGGCGTTCAGCGGCCAACCTCCCCCTTTCACCCTCATTTTTTACCGGCTTCCTAAAAAAAGAATATGATTAATCTATAAAATATTCAACGTTATTTGTGATTTCACATCGGATTTCGTACCCACAAGCGTCATTTTCACCCATTGTATTATTACATATGGAAGAAGGAATTTCCCGACTTCGCGAAGAAGTCGATATACGACACTTCCTTTACCCCCTTTGTGTCCTCTTGACGGAATCCGACCGATTCCGACGTTTTTCGAGATCCTTTCCCGTTCACCTTTTTCCGTGAGAGATTTTGCGGGAACTGTCCCTTTTTAGGAAGCGGCTTTCCTGAAGGACACACCATCTTTCACGAAAGGAGTGAAACGTTGGCGGAAGGAAACTTCCTCACCCTGTTCGGCGTACCCTTGGCAATCATCGTTCTGGCCGTCATCTCCTATTTCCTCGTCGGAAAGGAGGACACGGAAGACGAATCCTACGACGAGAAGGAGCTGTCGTAGTTGCTTAATAGGGGGTTCGCCACGGACCCCGAAAAGAAAGGCGACGGGACCGTTTCCCGCCCGCTTGCCGGATCACCGAAGGCATCCGGGCATGGAAAGACGGTCCCGTCCGTTTGTTGCAAAAATCGCCCAAAGAATCGAGCCGCCCCAACTTGACGCAGCGGGGCCGCTCGCGAGATGCCTCCCCCTCTCACACCGCCTCGACCACCATGGCGATTCCCTGACCGCCGCCGATGCAGAGGGATGCCAGGCCGTATTTTTTGTTCCGCCGCTTCAGCTCGTGCAGGAGGGTGAGCAAGATGCGGGCACCGCTGGCGCCGACGGGATGGCCGAGGGCGATCGCCCCGCCGTTCACATTGAGGAACTCGCGGTCCAAATCCAGCTCCTTCTCCACCGCCAATACCTGTGCGGCAAAAGCTTCGTTGATCTCCACCAGATCGATTCGGGACAGGGAGAGGTCCGAACGCTTCAGCGCCAGCCGGGAAGCCGGAACCGGACCGATGCCCATGATCGCCGGATCGACGCCGGCCACGCCCCATCCGACCACCCTTCCCATCGGCTTCAGCCCGTGCCGGTTGACCGCCTTGTCCGATGCGATCACCAGACAGGCCGCCCCGTCGTTGATTCCGCTGGCATTTCCCGCCGTGACGGTTCCGTCCGGTTGAAAGGCCGGTTTTAAGCCGGCTAGCTTCTCCAGGGTGGTCTGGGGGCGGATGTGTTCATCGGCATCCACCTGAACCGGCCCCTTTTTCTCCTTTTTCACAACCGGAACGATTTCTTCCGCCAGCTTGCCGCTCTCCGCCGCCTCCGCCGCCCGCCTCTGGCTGGTCAAGGCGAACCGGTCCTGATCCTCCCGGGTGATTCCGTATTTTTCAGCCAGGTTTTCCGCGGTGATTCCCATACCGAGTCCGCAGTAACGGTCGGTGAGGGTTTCGGTCAGGGTGTCGGCCAGAGCTCCGTCCCCCATCCGCATTCCCCACCGGGCTCCCCGCACCGCGTAAGGCGCCTGGCTCATATTTTCCGCACCGCCGACGAGGCCGATCTCCGACTCTCCCAGCAGAATCGACTGGACGCCGGACACCACCGCCTGCAATCCCGATCCGCACAGCCGGTTGACCGTCAGGGCGGGGGTCTCGATGGGAACCCCGGCTCTGAGCGCCACATGGCGGGCCAGATAAGGCGCCCCATTGTGGCTTTGGATCACGTTGCCCATCACCACGTTGTCCACCTGTTCCGGTTCCACTCCCGCCTTTTCCAGCGCTCCTTTGGCGGCGGTCACTCCCAACTCCTCGGCGCTCACATCCACAAAACTGCCCCCGAAGGAACCGAAGGGCGTCCGGGCGCCGGCGACGATCCACACATCAGCCATCAGTCCACCTCCCAAATCATCCGTTCGAGCTCACCAGGCCGTCATCCCGCCGTCCACCACCAACACCTGTCCGGTAACGTAGGCGGCGGCGGGAGAGGCCAGAAAGAGGACCGCCCCCTTGAGATCATCGGGGCCGCCGAACCGGCCCAGGGGGATGTGGGAGAGGATCTTCTCCCCAAACCGCTCCAGCAGGGCGCGGGACATCTTCGTGGGAAACCATCCGGGGGCGATGGCATTCACGTTGATCCCATGGCGGGCCCATTGGACGGCCAGATCCCGGGTCATGTTGATCACCGCCCCTTTGCTGGCGTTATAACCGACGGTCTGCATGTAATCGGGATGGCCCCCGAGCAGACCGGCCACAGAAGCGATGTTGATGATCCGTCCGCCCTTTCCTCTTTCGATCATCTCCTTTCCCGCCGCCTGAGACATGAGGAAGGTCCCCTTCACATTGACGTCCATCACCCGCTCAAACTTGTCCAGAGGCATCTCCTCGGGCGGCGCCCCCCAGGTGGCCCCGCTGTTGTTGATGACGATATCGACTCCGCCGAAATTTTCCTTGGCTGCGGCCACCACCCGCTCCACATCCTCCGGCCGGGTGACGTCACAGGAAAGGGCCAGGGCCTCTCCTCCCTTTTGTTCGATCGATTCCTTCACCTGGCGGCAGGCTTCCACCTTGCGGGAACAGATCACCACGCGGGCACCGGCGTCCGCCAGGGCTTCCGCCATGTACTGACCCAGACCGCGGCCGCCCCCGGTGACGATGGCCGTCTTTCCATCCAGGCGAAACAGATCGAGTGCGCTCATCAACCGCTCCTCCCCTCCGGGCCGAAACCTATTTCCGCTTTTTCTCCAGGTAATCGATGATGCCCAAGGCGGAGACGAAGAGATCCATTTTCAACTGCCGGTACACGGGGTGGTCTTCCGGGACCTTCCGCTCCCTCAGGTGTTCCCGTACTTGTCCCATCAGGCGCTCCTCAACCTCGGAGGGACCCCCGCCATCGGCAAATACCGACTCTCCGGCCCGGACAAACCGGTCCAGCCAGCCGAGCACTTCATCATAGATGTCCTCCGGCTGCTCTTCCATGCCGAAGTGACCGAAGAAGATGCGTTCCGCTTTCATCTTCCGGAACCGCTCGATCGAACGGCGCATGGCCTCCGGATCAAACTGGTTGGGCGACGTGACGGGCAGATGGAGAACAAAACCGCAATCCTCCAGCTCATGGTAGCGAATGCCCGCGGTGTCGCCGGTGAACAGCCCTCTGCTCACCGGATCATAGATACTGAAATGGTGGGCCGCATGCCCCGGCGAATCCATGAAGGTGAGGGTGCACTCCGGTCCGATCTTCAGCGTATCCCCTTCGCCTTTCACGATCAGTCGGTCTTCGGGAACGGGGACAACCGGATCAAACAGCGCATCAAACTGGTCTTGATAGATGGCCCTCGCCCCCGCGACGAGCCGCGACGGATCCGCCAGATGGCGGGCTCCCCGGGGATGTACCACCACTCGGGCATGGGGGCAGCTCTCAAGCAGAAGCCCCGCCCCGCCGGCGTGATCCAGATGAATATGGGTGACGATCACATACCGGACATCGGCGGGATCCAGGCCCAATTCCTCCAACCCCTTCAGAATGCGCGGCACGGAGGGGCTCGGACCGGTATCCACCAGCGTCAGCGCCTCCTCCCGGAGGACGTACGTCCCCGTCCTCCCCGGAACCCCCAGGTCAAAACCGTCAATCATCGCCATTCGATGTCCCAACTCCACAGGCGGCCGCGTTTCCATCTTTCCAACTCCTTCAATTATGGGATTCTTTCTTCGACAAAACCGATGACCGAAAAGCGTTCCCGCAGCGCGCCATCGGCGGCGAACTTGAAAAATCAATCCCGATAGACGAGAAACTCCACCTTGCCGGAAGCCACCGTCTCCCCCTTCTGATTGCGGGTGAACACGTCAAAGGAATACAGATCGCCCTGCTCGGCGGATTCCACGCCGAGCACCTTTCCCCCGACCGTCAGGACGTCGCCGACAAGCACCATGCCGGTGAAACGGGTTTGAAATCCCTTGATGAATCCGTGCTCCAAATAGGGGGAAAACAGGCGGCCCATCACCGCCATCGTCAACATGCCGTGGGCGATCACCCCGGAAAGCCCCGCCCGGGCCGCCTCCTCGTCGATGGTGTGGATCGGGTTGAAGTCGCCGGAGGCGCCGGCATATTTGATCAGATCCAGTCTCGTCACCGGCGGAAGGGTGATGGAGGGAAGCTCATCGCCGGGTTTCCAGGAAATCGGCGCTTTGGTCGTCATCCTTTCCACTCCTTCATAACCGTTTCGGTGACGATGATCACGTCCTTCGTCGTGAAGAGGGTCCGCCCCCCGCTGTCCTGGCCCACCCGGGAAAACACCAGAAAGACGAGCTTTCCCCGGCTTCCCGTTTTTTCGTACATATCCTGAAACACCCGGCAGCAGGTGATTTCCTCCCCGACGAACAGCGGACGGACGTAGTCGAAGCGCTGTTCGCCGTGGATCAAACCGCTGTCCGGAAGGCGAAGCCCCTCGATGGTTCCGTAGTCGAAGGTTTGCGGAAAGGTGGGGGGCGCGATCAATCGCCCGTAACGGCTTTTTTTGGCGGCTTCCTCATCCAGGTACAGGGGATTCGGATCCCCGATCGCCTCCGCGAACTTGCGAACGGCTCCCCGTTCCACCCAATTGACGACCGGACGGGAGCGACTGCCAACCAGGGATTGCCACATGAAAACCCCTCCCCATCCTCAGGCTTTGGGACCGCCGGCCACGTAGAGCACCTGGCCGTTGACGAAGGATGCCTCTTCCGACGCGAAGAACAAAAGCGCCGCCGCGATATCCTCCGGTTGACCGATCCGACCGACCGGAATCTGCTTCGTGACCTCCTTGACAAACTGATCGAAGTCCACGCCGATCCGCGCCGCCGTGGCCCGGGTCATCTCCGTCTCGATAAATCCGGGGGCGACGGCGTTCACCGTGATCCCGAATTTGCCCAGCTCGATCGCCAGGGTCTTGGTGAAGCCCTGAAGTCCCGCCTTGGCCGCCGAATAGTTGGCCTGTCCCCGGTTTCCGAGGGCCGACGTGGAAGAGATGTTGATGATCCGGCCGTAATTTTGCTCCACCATCACCTTCTGGGCCGCCCGGCTGCAATAGAAGGCGCCCTTCAGGTGGACATCCATCACCGTCTGCCAATCTTCATCGGTCATCTTGAACAGCAGATTGTCCCGGATCACCCCGGCATTGTTCACCAGGATGTCAAGCCGACCGTAGCGCCGGACGGTCTCCTCCACCGCGGATTCCACCTGGGCGCGATCCGTCACGTCGACGCGAAGGCCGAACACCTCCAACCCCTCGCCCCGCAGGGATTCCTCCGCACGGCGGATCCCCTCCTCATCGATGTCGGCCATGCACACCCGCGCCCCTTCCCGGGCAAACCGGCGAGCCGCCGCGAAGCCGATTCCCCGGCTCGCACCCGTTATCATCGCCACTCGATTTTCCAGACGTCCCATCGCGCTCCCTCCTCAAAGACGGAAAATGCTGCGGTCACTTCCGGACCCATCTCCGGCCGCCGCGGCCTTCGGGTTACAACCTCCCCCGCTCGGCCAACTCCGCGGCGTGTCGGATCAAGCGGCGCACGCGTTCACCGAAGGAAGCGAAACGCCTGTCCCTGGTCTGGCCCCGCTTCCAACGGAAGTAGATTTGCTGAAGGATCACCGCCAGTTTGAAATAGGCAAAGGTCATGTAAAAATGCATGGACGACAGATCGCGGTCGCTCAACCGGGCATACAGCTCCATCATTTCCGCGCGGGTCATGAAACCGGGAAGCGGCGTCACCGTCGGCAAAATGTCCTTCATCTCCTCCGGGTCATCCCGCTCCACCCAGTAGGAAAGGGAGACGGCCAAATCAAAGAGGGGATCCCCCACCGTCGTCATCTCCCAGTCCAGCACCGCGACGACCTTTGTCAAATCCTCCGGATCCAGCAGCATGTTGTTCAGCTTGAAGTCGTTGTGGATCATCGTCGGCGCAGGGCTTTCCGGGACATGGTCCGCAAGCCACCGGGTCAAAAACTGGATTTCCGGAATTTCGTCCGTCCTGGAACGGTGATAGCGATCGATCCATCCGCCCACCTGCCGTTTCAGAAAACCGTCCGGTCGTCCGAAACCGTCCAACCCCGCCTCCCGCCAGTCGACGGCGTGGAGCTTCACCAGCGTTTCCACCACCGTCCGGGATATCCCCCGGCAAAGCTCTTCCGTCGGTTCCACCTCCGGGGGAAAGGCGTCATCCAGAACCACTCCTTCCCGGCGCTCCATCACGTAAAAGGGAGCGCCGATGACGGAGGAATCCCGGCAAATCACAAACGGTTTGGGGGCCAGCGGAAACACCCGGTGCAACTTGGACAACAGGGTCGCCTCCCGCACCATGTCGTGGGCCTTCGGCGGAACCGGCCCCAGGGGCGGGCGGCGCAAAACCGCTTCCCAATCGCCGATGCGGACAGAATAAGTCAGATTGGAAGCACCGGCTGGAAACTGACTCACCTCGAGGGGCTCCGGGCCAAGATCCCTCAGGTTCTCCCGGAGGAACCGCTCCACCTTTTCGCGGTCAAAATCCTCCCCTTCCCTGACGGGGATCGTCCGATTGGCTTCCGCTTTTCCGCCCATGATTCACCCCTCCCCCAGTTTGGCTTCAGGCCTCTGAACACGCCTCCCCTCTCCAGACAAACCCAGCAAAAATCATGCCAACATTCCGATGAAAACGGACGCAAAAAAACGGAAACAAGGGAGAGATTCTCCCTTCTTCCGACATAGGGGTCATCCTCTTCTTCTATCCATTTCGACAAATGTGTCAATTTTCCTCCGCCGTTAGCGGATAAGTCAATCACGACTTACGGGAGCCAGCTCACGTGGGTGAAGAATTCCCCTTGAGCACACGAATGGAAAGAGCCCCATGCATCCAATTCCGATGGATGAAAGCCGCTTCGTTCCCGGCTCTCGTGTCACGGGCGGGGATCCATCCTCCCGTCCTCTCAATGGGAAAACAGCTCCCGCAGCTCCTCCAAGTTTTTCGGGCGAGGATCGGCAGCCAGGGCCACCATCAATTTGATCCGCGCTTTGTGAGCCGGAATGCCCCGGGCAAAAATGGCTCCCCGTTCAGCCAGTTCCCGTCCCCCGCCTTCGAAGTCGTAAACCGGCTCCACCGCCCCTCCCGGTGAGCGGCTGGTGATCACGACGGGCACCCCCTCTTCCAGGGCCCGAACGATCCCCGGCATCATGGCCGGCGGCAGATGTCCCATTCCCATCCCCTCCACCACGAGGCCGGGCACGGATCGTTCCAGAGCGTGTTGAACCAAGGAATCGTCGGTGTCAAAGCCCGCCTTGATCATCGGAATTCGGCACGTCAGGGCCTCGGTGCGAACCGGTATGCATTCTCTTTTCACCGCCCCCATCAAATAGCGGATCCCGGTCCTCTCCACCCATCCGTATGGACCGAATTGGGGAGACTCAAACGCTTCCACGTGGCTGGTGTGCATCTTCTGGACAAAACGGGCGCCGTGGATCTCTCCGTTCATCACCACGAGCACCCCCTTGTTTTCAGATTCCGGAGTCGCCGCCACCTGTACCGACTGCAACAGGTTGAGAAAGCCGTCGCTGCCGGGTTCGTTGGAGGATCGCATCGCTCCGGTGAGAATTACCGGTTGGGTCAGCGGCAGGGTCAGGTCGAGAAAATAGGCCGTCTCCTCCAGGGTATCCGTTCCGTGAGTGACGACAATTCCGTCATATTCTTTCGCTTTGTCCAGGATCAACTGGCGCAAGCGGATGAAATGATCGAGGGTCAGATGGACGCTGGGAAGGTTGGAAAAGGTGAAAAAGTCGACGTGGGCGATCGAGGCCAAGGTCGATTGCTGCTTGACCAGAACATTCTCATCAAGCACCCGGACCGCACCGGATTCGTCCCTTCCCATGGCGATTGTTCCTCCGGTGGTGATGATCAATACCCGTTTCATGGCGCGCCTCCAGAACTCAGTTTCGAGCCGATCCGTTTCCGGATCCCCCGCTTAGTATACCGCGCAGCCCCGCCCCCAGTCCACCTCGCCCCGCGCGCACCGATCGCGGGACCGCACGGCAACTTCCGAGGTCTGTTCTCCGTCGGCTGCAGGAGGCAACGCAGGCAAAGGCACGAAGAAAAGGGCTCCCCCGAAGGGACGGGTGAGCCCATGTATGATCAAGGCCGCTCCCGAAGAAGAAAAACGGGGATTTCAAACTCGCCGCGGGAAGCCGGAAATTCGGCCGCCCATGCCGTGGCGAGACTCTTCACTCCGTGCGAAGTCCTTCCCCTTCCTTCACCCAGTCCTTAAACTGCTCCCGCAATTTCGCTTTCAGGAATTTCCCGGCGGAAGTCCGGGGGATTTCCTCCACGAAGACCACCCCGTCGGGAAGCCACCACTTGGCGAATTTGGGCGCCAAGAACTGGATCAATTCCTCTTCCGTGGCCTGGGCTCCCTCCTTGAGCACCACCACCGCCAGCGGGCGCTCCTGCCACTTGGGATGGGGAACGGCGATCACCGCCGCCTCCGCCACGGCGGGATGCCCCATCAGGGCGTTCTCCAGGTCGACGGAACTGATCCATTCGCCGCCGGATTTGATCAGATCCTTCGTTCGGTCGGTGATCTTCACAAAACCCTCCGGATCGATCGTCGCCACATCGCCGGTCCGGAACCAGCCGTCCTCCGTGAAGGAATCCCGGGAATCGGGCCGGTTGTAATAGTCCGCGGCGATCCAGGGCCCCCTCACCTGCAGCTCGCCCATGGTTTTCCCGTCATGGGGGGCAAACCCATCTTCCGTCGCGATCCGCACCTCGACAAACGGAAGAGGCAATCCCTGCTTGGCGCGATACTCGTACTGTTTTTCCTCCGGCCATTCCTCCATGTGGGGTTTCAATATTCCCAGCGTTCCGACCGGAGTGGTTTCTGTCATCCCCCAGCCGTGAACCACCCGGAGATTGTGCCGGTCAAAGGCCCGGATCATCGATTCCGGCGCGGCGGATCCCCCCACCATCATCCGCATCCCCGGAACCAGGTCCCATTTACCGGGGTTTTTCTCCAGCATCTGCAAAATGCCGAGCCAGATGGTCGGAACCCCGGCGGTAATCGTGACCCGTTCCTTTTCGAAGAGATCCAGCAGACTGGCGGGGTCCAGGTGCGGACCGGGAAAAACCTGCTTCGTCCCCACCATGGTGCAAGTAAAGGGCAGGCCCCAGGCATTGACGTGGAACATGGGAACCACGGGCACGACGACATCGCGCCGGGAGATGCCCAATACATCGCCCAAAGCGGTGGCAAAGGAATGGAGCACCAGGGCCCGGTGGCTGTAGACCACTCCCTTGGGCCTGCCCGTCGTCCCCGAGGTGTAGCACATCCCGGCGGCGTCCTCCTCCTCGAGCTCGGGGTAAACGAAATCCTCGGCGGGTTCCGCGATGAAGGACTCGTATTCCTCCATCCCCTCCGGAACCGGCTGACCCGTGAGGGAAACCACGATGATTTTTTCGACCCGGAGCTGATCCCGGAATTTTTGCAGCAGGGGCAAGAGCACGTCGTCAACAATCAAAAAGCGGTCACCGGCGTGGTTGGCGATGTAAGCGATTTCATCCGGATGAAGACGAAGGTTCAGGGTATGGATCACGCCTCCGGCGGCGGGAATTCCGAAATAGCTCTCAAGATGGACATAATGATTCCACATCAGGGTGCCTACCCGGTCACCCCGCTTGAGCCCGGCCTTTTGCAGGGCCTTGGCCAGGGAACGCGCTCTGCGGTAAAAATCGGCGTAAGTGTATCGATGCAGCGACTTGTCCGGCATGCGCGAGACAATCTCCACCGATCCATAGAGCATGCCCGCCCGCTCCAAAATATGCATCAGCGTCAATGGGTAATTCATCATGGTTCCTTTCATACCCGTATCACGCTCCCATAAATAATCGGACCTACTTGCATTGTAATGGATTATTGACTCAAGATTCAATATAATCCGATGATACTTTCCTTTCCCTTTGAAAGCGGGAGCGCAAACCTTGTCAGTTTCTGGGCCCGTGCATAAGCGGATCGGCCCCCACTCATAATGAAGGTAACGGGCACGTAACGGTCGAGCCCAGATCCATAGGGGCTAAAAAAGGTTCCTACGGATCGGCCGCAGATTGCATGCATATCTCAAGCTTGCATGCAGTCGGAGGGAAGATTCCGTCCGGTCGGGAAAGTCTTTGTTGCAGTCGGACCTAAGAACTGGATTGCAACAGGGTCCCAACCGATCGTGCGGTCGAGCGAAGATCGTACAGAGTGCCACAGGCTCCATCTAAAGAACTGCGCTCTGAAAGGGAGGCCTTCAACCTCACCTCTTAAAGAGCGATTCGGAGTGAACGGTTCCATGCAGCCGAAAGGGTTGCATGGGACTGTAAAGGGATTCTGTACGGTCGAACGAACACGATCATGGGTTGTGAACTGCCCGCTCACGGTCGAAAGATCGTGGGTGGGTAATCAGCGATCCATGATAGTGAAAAGTAGACCGTTACGTGCCCGTTTTATTTTTGAAAAAATGCGCGCGACCGCCTCCGTTGCTTCTGCGCGGCCGAGGTGTACCGAGGACCGAAACCGTTCCGAAAACGGGCGCGGCATACCCCCTTCTGCCGCCCGTCGCGGGAGATGGAACCCTACTTTTTGGTGAGTCGAAGCTTGTCCCTCCTTCGGACCATCAGGGACATAAACCTGCGAAGGCTGAAGCCGCCGACAATCCCCTACTCCTGCGGGAAATAAATCCCCTCCTTGCTCCACACCTCTTCCATGACCTCGAGACGGCGGGAAACATCGGCTTTGTTTTTTCTCCCCACCGCCGTGATCAGGGCGTTGATCAGACTGAGGGGCGCCACGTACGAATCCACAAAGGAAGGGAGCCTGCTGGAAGCAACCAAGTAGACCTCCGCCTCGCGGGCCAAGGGCGAACCGTGGGAATCGGTGATGGCCAGCGTCTTCACACCCCGGCCCCTCGCGTACTGGATGGCCTGGATCGTGCGGGCGGTATACCGCGGAAACCCGATTCCGATCAGCAGATCATCGGCGCGAAGCGGAGAAAGCTGTTCAAACATCGTATCCGAATGCTGAATGAGCTTGGTGTTTTCCAGAATCAAATTGAGGTAAAAGGTGAGGAAATAACCCAAGGCGTGGGAGCTGCGGAAGGCAACAACGGAGATCATCCGCGCACGGCTGATCATGCCGACGGCTTCGGCAAAAGCGGAGGCGTCCAACATGTGCATCGTCTGCTGGAGGTTTCCCAAATCGTCGTGAAGCACTTCGTAGACGACCCGCTGTTCCTCCGGGTAAGCGTCTTCAGCCAGATCAAGCCGTTCCACCGTGGTCAGCCGTTCGCGGATTTCCTCCCGGAGGTGTTTCTGCATCTCGGAAAAACCGGAAAATCCGAGGTAAGTGGCGAACCGGATCACCGTCGCCTCGCTCACCCCGGCCAATTGGGCCATTTGCGCCGCCGTCAGAAACGGAGCGCGATCGGGATGAGCCTCCATGTAGGCCGCCACCTTTTGATGGGCTCGGCTCATCCCGTCGCTTTTTTCACGAATCCGTCGAAACACGCTCACCTTCTTCTTTTTCACGACATCACCTGCCCTTGATCGTTAATTTCACCCCCCTCTCGAAACGGTCCAGCGTTTCTTCAATCACGTCCGGCGTATGGGCGGTGGAAAGACTGAACCGGTTGAGAGGCTTCACGTAGATTCCCTGATCCAACAAGGCATAGTCGATCCTCCGGCGGAGAGTGAGTTCGGAGCGCAGAATATCCTGAACCTGGCTTACCGGACCTTCTCCGAGCACCAGGTTGAAAATGCTCCCTACTCCCACAGTTTGTCCCGGAATCCCGTTTCTTCTCAAGATCTCTTCCATTCCCGCGCGAAGAGCCCCCGTCGCCTTCTCCACTTCGGCGTACACACCGGGCCTTCTGAGGGCTTCAATGGTGGCCATGCCGGCAGCGAGCACGGTGGGATGGCCGTTGTAGGTTCCGCTGTGGAACAGGGTGTCCGAAGCCGCGCGACCCTTCCTTTGGGAACCGATGGAAAGGATATCCGCCGCACGGGGGGGAGGCGCGCAGATGTCCATGATCTCCTTCCGACCACCCACGGCGCCCACGGGAAAGCCCCCGCCCAACACTTTGCCGAGAGCCGTCAGATCGGGAATCACCCCGTAACGGCCCTGGGCTCCCGACAACCCGACACGGAACCCCGTCTTCACCTCGTCAAAGATGAGGAGAGCCCCGCAGGCCCGCGTCAACTCCCGCAGCCCCTTTAGAAATTCCATTTTGGGCGGGATAAATCCTCCCTGAACCGGCTCGATGATCACCGCAGCCAGCTCGTGTCCGTGACGCCGGAGGATCTCTTCCGTCCCGTCCAGATCATTGAAGGGAAGCACCACGGTGTTTTCCAGGTAATAGTCGGGAATCCCCATGGAATCGGGATGTGCGGAGGGAAGCTGATCCGCGCTTCTCCGGTCGGGGTTGACACTGATCAACACCTGGTCGTATCCTCCGTGATAATGACCTTCGAATTTGGCCAGTTTCGGCCGGCCCGTCCAGGCCATCGCCAACCGGATGGCCAACAGGGTCGCTTCCAGGCCCGAATTGGTGAAGCGGACCGTGTCGATCCCCGGATACAGGCCGACCAGCGTCCGGGCCATGTCCACCTCCAACCGATGGGGCGTTCCCAAAACGGTCGTACCCATCCGGTTCATCTGCTCCAGCACCGCCTTCTTCACCCGCGGATCGCCGTGTCCCAGCATCAGGGCTCCGTAGCAGAGGTTGTAGTCGATATACTGATTTCCGTCCACATCCCTCATGCGGGCGCCGTTCGCCGATTCCATCGCGATCGGATACGGATCGAAATATTTGATGTTGGCTGTCACTCCCCCGGGCAGATAATTGGCCGCTTCCTCGTGAAGCTCCGCGGAACCCGCCGTCTTGCCCACGAGCGGATGAACCGGATGTGCCGATGTTGCCATGGAATTCATCCCCTTCGAAGTATTTCATTCATAAAAATCATCTTCTTGAATGATTTACTTCATTTTACGGCACCCCGGAAGAAATGGCGACGGCGGGTTCTTCCCTTTTTACGGAGTTTTGGTCCTTCCGGGCCCCTCTGACAAAAAAAAAGGACCCTCTCGAAGGGTTTTTCGGATTTGCTCGTAATAACTGCTCGATTTAATGAAGGAAATATTTCTCTATCGACCTTTAAATAAAGGATTTCCTTCACCTCACTCATCCATCCTTCACCATCGCCAAGGAAGCGCTTCGGTAAAGCTCGCTTTCCCGGACGCCGTTCACAGATCTCCCTCAAACCGCTCCCCTTCGGGCAAACGGTGCGCGATGCGCGCCGAAGCCGCGGCGGCGATGCCCGCCACCAGGTCGTCCAGAAATACGTGCACCCCCGCCTTTCGCCGATTCAGACGGCCGAGGATCATCGGTTTCCGCTTGTCCAGATACCCGAAATTGGTCAGGCCGATGCTTCCGTACACATTGGTGATTCCGAGGGCGAGGATCTCGTCCATCCCGTACAAGGGCTCATCGATGGCCAAGATCGTCTGCAGCGGTTCGGGCAATTTTTTCTCCTCCGCCAGCATGTCCAGGGAGACGCCGGTAATGACGGCGTGTTGAACTTCCCGTTTCCGCAGAACGCGTTCCACGCTCTCCCTGCATTCGTGAAGGGTCAGATCGTCATGGTACGGTTTTTGCAGTTTCAGAACGATCTCCGCAATGGAATCAAGGGACACTCCTCTTTTTTCCAACAAGCGAACGACGTAATCGTAAAACACGGGCTCCTCCCCTGAATATGCATCCGCGCAATCCTCACCCACCGCCCGAGGGAGGCTCCTTCAGGCGAAAGGTGCGTTCTCCTAGGATTTCCTCAATGCGCGCGCGGCATTCCTCCGACGGGCGGATCCCGTACTTGGAAACGGGCAGGGCCAACACTTTCTTCGTTCGCTCATAATAGAGATACACGGGAACTTCTCCCCGGTGCCGGAGGAGCACCTGTTTCAGGGACTGAAGCGCTTGGCCGTCCTCGTGCCGGGGAGAAATCCGTATAAACGCCGCGGGACGCTCGCCCCCGCGATCTCCCCCGTCCCGGCCGGGCGCAACCGCCGCCTCCGAGCCCCGGGATGAATCCCCCGTAGCGTCAGGCAGTTCTTTTGCCAACCGCTCCAGGTCCTCCAGGGTATCGGCCAAGACCTTTACGCCCTCTTCATGGTGGTTGATCCGGCCGGAGATGCGAACCGGCCGGTCCGTCTGGAGCAATGTCCGGTATTGGCGATAGGTTCGGGGGAAGAGGATCACTTCCACCTGCCGGGACCAATCCTCCGCCGTGACGAAGGCCATCGGTTCCCCCTTCCGGGTGGTGATCGGCTTCACATGGGTGATCATCCCCGCGATGGAGATTCGCTCCCCATCCCGGCATTCCTCCAGTTCGGCAAGGCTGTGGGTCGCGAGGCGGGGCAGCTCCTCCCGATAGCCGTCCAGGGGATGGCCGGAAAGATACAGCCCGAGCAGTTCCCGTTCCATTTCGAGAATTTCCCTTCGGGTAAAGGGAACGGTGCTGCTGTAATCGAAACGGGGGGAAGAAATGGTGAGCGTCTCATCCTCGAAGAGGTCCAACTGGTCCTCGGAGCGCAGCTGTTGAAAAGCGCTCCCCCGCTCCATCGCCTCATCCAACATGGCCAATTGCAACGCCCGGTGACCCTCCAGGGATTCCGTGGCCCCGCACTGGATCAGGGATTCCAGGACCCGCCGATTCACATGTCGCAAATCCACCCGCGCGCAGAGGTCGAACAAATCGCGGAAAGGACGTCGCTTCCGCTCCCGCAGGATGGCTTCGATCGCATGGGTTCCCACGTTTTTGACCGCTTCCAGCCCGAAGCGGATCGCTTCGCCCTCCACGCTGAAAGAGCGTCCGCTCCGGTTCACGTCCGGGGGCAGCACCTCAATGCCCATGCGGCGGCACTCCTCGATGTATTCGGCCATTTTCCCCTGGCTGCCCATCACCGTCGTCAGGAGCGCAGCCATGAAGGCCAACGGATGATTGGCCTTCAGATAGGCGGTCTGATAAGCCAGCACCGCATAGGCGGCGGAGTGACTGCGGTTAAAGCCGTAATCGGCGAACCGGACGATCAGATCATAGACCCGGCGCCCCGTCTCCTCATCGTAGCCGTTGGCCCGGCAGCCGGCCAGGAACGCATCCCGCTGTTCGTTCAACAGTTCCCTCTTCTTTTTGGACACGGCCCGGCGCAGCAGATCGGCTTGGCCGAGAGTGAAACCGGCCATCCGGGAGGCGATCTGCATGATCTGCTCCTGGTAGACGATGATGCCGTAGGTGTCCTTCAGAATCGGCTCCAGATCGGGATGGGGATAGGTGACGGGCTCCTTGCCGTGCTTCGCCCGGATGAAACGGGGAATCTGTTCCATGGGGCCGGGTCGGTACAGCGCCAGCACGGCGATGAGATCCTCGAAGCAGGATGGTTTGAGCTCCCTGAGCACCCGGCGCATTCCCGCCGATTCCAGTTGAAACACGCCGATGGTATCCCCCCTGCCCAGCATCCGGTAGGTTTCCTCGTCCTCCATATCCATCCGGTCGAAGCGGATTTCCTTGCCCTCCGTCTCCCGGATGATGCCGATGGCCCGCTCGATCACCGTCAGGTTGCGAAGGCCGAGAAAGTCCGCCTTTAACAGGCCGATCGACTCCAACACGTCCATCGGATACTGGGTGAGGCTGTCTCCTTCGCTCCCTCGCATCAGGGGGACGTATTCCGTCAGGGGTTTCTCGGAGATCACCAACCCGGCGGCGTGGGTGGAGGCATGCCTGGGCATTCCCTCCACCTTTTTCACCACTTCCATCAGCCGGGCCATCCGCGGGTTGCTTTCGCACAGCTGTTTCAACCTGGGTTCCGCCTGAAAGGCCTTTTCGAGGGTCATGCCCGGAGAGGCGGGGATCAACTTGGCCGCCCGATCCACTTCGGGATAGGGAAGCCCCATCACCCGTCCCACGTCGCGCACCGCCGCCCGGGGAGCCATCGTTCCGAAGGTGATGATCTGCGCCACCCGGTCCGGCCCGTATTTCCGGGAGACGTACTCGATCACCTCATCCCGCCGCTCGTAATTGAAATCGATGTCGATGTCCGGCATGCTGATCCGCTCCGGATTGAGAAACCGCTCGAAGAGAAGCCCATACCGGATCGGGTCGATGTCGGTAATGCGGAGAACGTAGGCGACCAGGCTGCCCGCGGCGGAGCCCCGTCCGGGGCCCGTGGCGATGCCCCGTTCGTGGGCGAACCGGACGAAGTCCCACACGATGAGAAAGTAGTCGGCAAAACCCATCCGCTCGATGATATCCAGTTCGTATCTCAGCCTTTCCCGCACTTCGGGGGTGATGGAACCGTAGCGCTGTATCGCTCCCATTCGGCACAGCTCCCGCAGATAGGAGGAAGACGTGTGGCCGTCGGGAACGGGAAAACGGGGCAAGAGCCGCCCCCCCAGAGGGATTTCCACCCGACACCGCTCCGCGATCCGGACCGTGTTGCGGATCGCCTCCGGAACATCCGCAAACAGTCGGGCCATCTCCTCCGGCGTCTTCAGATAAAATTCATCGGTGGGGAAGCGCATCCGATCCTCTTCATCGAGGCGTCGGCCGGTGCCGATGCACAACAGGCAATCCTGGACATCATGATCCTCCCGGTTGACGTAGTGGACATCATTGGTGGCCACCAGGGGCAATCCCGTCTCCTCCGCCAGGGCGATCAGGTGCCGGTTCACCTTCTGCTCCTCCGGCACCCCGTGGGACTGGAGCTCAAGGAAAAAATTCCCCTCCCCGAACAATTCCCGGTACTCTTCCGCGATCCGGCGCGCATCTTGAAACCTGCCCTCCAGAATCGCCCGGGGAATTTCTCCCGACAGGCAGGCGCTGGTGGCGATCAGCCCCTTTCGAAAGCGGCGGAGCAAGGCCTTGTCCACGCGGGGTTTATAGTGAAAACCCCGAAGATGGGCCTCCGACACCAGCTTCATCAGATTCCGGTATCCCTCGGTGGTTTCCGCCAAAAGCAGGAGATGGTAAATCCGATTTTCCCGCGGAGAAGGCCTTTCCTCCAACTCTCCCGGCGTGAGATACACCTCACAGCCGATGATCGGGCGGATCCCCCGTTCGCGGCATTCCCGGTAGAAGGGGATCACGCCGTGCATCACCCCGTGGTCGGTGATGGCCAGGGCATCCATGCCCTGCGCTTCGGCTTTCCGAACCAGCTCTTTGATCCGTGCCGCCCCGTCCAGCAGGCTGTATTCGGTATGGACATGAAGGTGCACAAAGGTCGATTTCATCGTCCCCACCTGTCCTTTGGCCTCTCTCCCTTCATTATAGCGGAACGGACGGCCGGAATGCGAACAGCCGATCGGTTTTCCCTTGTCCACATAATCGACCGGGCCCCGTCATAGGGTGTATTAGAAACCTCGGCGAAAGGCGGATGGCAACATGGGAGGATTCTGGTCCACAACCGTTCTCGATTTTTTCATCGCCCTGGGTGTCGTCCTCGGGGGAAGCCTGCTGGGAGGGATCGGCTACTTGTTCGGGGACGAACCGCCGATGAGCAAAATGGTCTACCTGGCCGACCAACTGAAGATCTGGGCCATGGTCGCCGCCATCGGAGGAACCTTCGACGCCATCCGAGCGTTTGAAATCAACCTCCTCGGAGGTCAACTCGAAGAGGTCGCCCAACAGCTGGTATTCATTTTCAGTTCCTTCATCGGTGCCCACACCGGGTATCTGCTGATCCGCTGGCTGATCCAAGGGGATTGGTAGAATGATGACCGCTCGCTTCTTTCGTTCAAGGGTGATGATCCGCGTGGCCGTCTCCTTTTTTTTCGGCCTGATCACCGGGATGGTGGTCATGCTCCTTTGGACGGGACAGAAGTTGGACGGCATGTATCTGGAGCGATCCGCCCTCTATTACGCAAACAACCAAAAAAACAAAGAAATTCTCCGCCTGCAGGAGGAGCTGGACAAAGACGCCCGGCGACAGGAAAACTCCGAGCAGATCCACAAAATCCAGGTGGAAGTGATCAGTCCCCTCCGATACGGGCAGGAAGAGATCAAGGCACAGGTGGAAACCCTGGTGGACCCCTTCATCGGAAAATCGGTCACCTGGATCAGCAACAATCCCGACCTCTTGGACACCATCCTGCGGAACCGGACCATCTTTCTTTCCGACGACAACAACCGCAAGACCGAAATCCGCCTCCGCCTGAAATACATCGCCTTCATCGAATCGACGCTGAAAATCTGGGTGGAAGCCCTTGAAGCGGCGGAGCCCGAGAAACCCGCCAATTAGCGGGAAAATGTCATGGACTCGACACACTCGCAAGATTCACAATCGACCTTTTTCTGGTATTATAGTTTATGGGAGGGGGTTTTAAGAAAGGGGGAGTCACCGTGATCATCAACCGCAAAAGCCTGGCCAGAAAGAAACTGGAAAGCCTGAAGCGGGGTTATTCCGCCTACGCCGAGACAGAAGAAGTGGCCCGGCTGATCGAGAAGGAACTGGCCCATTTGAACATGCCCGTATACATCGACCGGACTCCGATCGGTTGGTGGTTCATCCCCGAAAAAACGAAACAAACCACTCTTCATTGATTCGGCTGTCTCCAATATTGCATGATTTCGCGCCTCACCCCCAGAGGGTGCGGGCGTGTCGCATACATAGCCCCGTTTTAAACGGAACATACGGACGTAGCAGCAGTTGCGAAAACCGGGAAAGGGGTGTGCCGCGCCACATGCCCGCATTGCAAAGCGCTCCGCGGCACACCCCTAGCCGTTCTTCACACGCGTTCCGGTTTTCACCGAATTCCCGCTTTCGGAAGATGTCTCGAAAACGATGGGAGGATACAGATGATTTCCCTTGTTCTGTTCATTGTCGTGATCATCGCCACCATTTTCTTCTTCGCCAACAGTTACGCTACCCGCAGGACCGAAGGAGTCAAGAGGAAACAGTACCAGGCGAAAACCAACATCAGCATGGGCATCCTGTTCGTCGCCATCGGCGCGTCCCAATTGCTTCTGCCCGTCCAGCACTGGTTTCGCGCCCTGCTGATCACCTTCATCTTCGCCGTCGGGCTGATCAACCTGTTCTACGGCATCCGCAACTGGCGAAAATTCCGGACCGCGGCGGAAGAAAAATAAAACAAAGCCCCAGACCCGGCCGACCGCCGGGTTTTGACGTGTCCGGGGAACGTTTTCAAAGGCAGGGGAGGGGGACTCGTCGCTTCCCAACATGTTGACTCACACCCGACTCCCCTCACAATTTGTCCATCTGCGGGGAAGGCGCCCTCCCGGAAATTGTGCGGTAGATCTCCTCCAGGGTCGTCTCGTGAATGTGAAGGTCCGCCAATTTTCTTCCGCCCTTCTCCAAAGAACGAAGAATCCTCACCTTCTCTTCTCTCCGGCAAATCAATTCGGCCCAATCCCCCATCCGGTTGACGGCAACTCCCAATTCCCGGGACAACCCGTCCGGATCTTGGGGGACCTCAAACCGAACCCGGATCCGGATTTCGGTGGGATGCCTCGCTTTGAGGCCGTCCAAGGTTCCCAAATAGTAGAGTTTTCCCTCATTCAGGATGGCGATCCGATCCGCCAAGGACTCCACCTCATAAAGATCGTGGGAAGCGAACAAAACGCTGATACCTTCCCGCTTTTTCCGACGGATGATTTCCTTGAACCGGGATGACCAATAGGGATCCAATCCGGAAGTGGGTTCGTCCAATATCAGGAGCGGCGCCTCATCCAAAAGCGCGACCGCCAATCCCAGGCGTTGCCTCATTCCCTTGGAAAAACCGCCGATTTTCTTATCCTTGAACCCCAACAGTCCCACGACATCCAGCACTTCCTCGCACCGGTGCCGGGGAATCCTCTGCAGTCTGGAGAAGAAGCGCAACGTCTCACCCGCCGTAAGATTGGGATAAAGGGACATCGTCTCCGGCAAAAAGGAGAAATATCTTTTGACTTCCTTTTTGAAGGGCAGAACCTGTTCTCCGTTCATCCGAATTTGTCCGGAATCGGGTTGAATCAGGCCGGTCATCATCCGAATCAGGGTGCTTTTTCCCGCTCCGTTGGGTCCCAAGAGCGAAAAAATTTCTCCACGTTTGATTTCAAAGGATAGATCGTTCACCGCTTTTTTTCCGTTATATTTTTTGGAAACATGTTCCACCACCACACAGGAAGTCACACTCCTCCCCTCCTTTGAAAGACAGAAATGGCAAGGAACAGTGGGACAATCATCCAGACCGCGATCCCCGACAGCAGAAGAATTTCGCTTGAAACGCCGCTCAACAGCCGTGTCAACGACACCAGGCTGGGCCCGAAAACCGTATCTCCTCCCAGATGCACGATTCCCAGGATGCGGACGGAGTCGACGGGGTTTGCCAACAGGCAAACCAGTAGAAAATAATCGACCATTTTACCGGTAAATAACTTCGCTCCCCCCATGACGGCAAAGTCATACAGCATCACCGCGACCGACCAGACGACGATGCCGCCGACCACGGAGGTCACCCGCCTTTTCGCCGCAGCGGAGATCAGGATGGCCAAGCTGAGAAAAGAGAGTGTCAACAGGATGGAAAGCAGTACAAACATGAAATACGCTTTCGCCTCGGAGGGGGACAAGAGGAAGGCGGTGAGGATGCCGATCAGACCAAAACCGATCATGATGGCAAATACCATGGATGCCGCAAGGCCCAGATACTTGCCCAAAACCAGTTCAGCGGCCGTCACCGGTTTGGACATCAGCAGCATCAACGTGCCCTGCTCACGTTCCCCGGTGATGGACGATCCGCCTAAAATCAGCGTGAACAAGGGAATGACAAACAAGATCAGATTTAAAAGGCTGGCCGTCGTGCGATTAAAACTCTCAAAACCGATCCCGCCGCTATCCGCCAACCCAAAATAGGAAATGGAAGCGGACAGCAGGAAAAAGAACACCACAAACACGTGAAACCAACGGTTGCGAACGGCATCCAACATTTCCTTCTCGGCGACGACACCCACCGTTTCCAGCTTGATCTTCCACGCCGGCTTCAATGTTTCGCCTCCTCATCCCGGGCGTGACGGAGAATTTCCCCCCAGGTTGTCTCTTTCGCCCCGTTTTCCTTCCGGATGAACTCTTGCAGACGATTCGCTTCCCGGAAAGCAATAATGCCCGAATCCATCGGTGTGTGAAGATCGGATTCCGCAAAGAAGGCTTCGTCGGCCCGAAGCCACTCCTTGCTGTGAAAATCCCGGACATACGCCGCTCCGTCCGTGTCATTTTTGCGAAGGTAGCCGGCCAAACACCCGATATCGTCAAATTTGAGCACTTCCCCGTCCTTTTGCACCAATTCCGCAGCAAAGGGTCCGTCCGACACGCTCATGTTGCACGAGGCGCACGCGTCCACCGTTTCATCGATCGGTTGAGGACCCGAATCTCCGTTGCATCCCCCGACCACCGCCAGCATCAGGATCAACACCAACCCCGCCTTGGAAGAATGGGCGATCCCCATCATTTCAACCTCCCGTTCGCCGGTTTGTCATCACCGGTTTCTTCTGTGTACGGTCCAAAACGCTCCTCCGCCCGTCAAAAGCAGGGCCGCGGAAATCACCCATGCGAAAGCCGCTTTCCCGCCCGCTTCCGAGCGTCGTCGCAATCGGTCGTAGGTTTCATGACGGACGGGTTTCATCAGCGGATACGGATCCGTCACACTCGGCCGGGAGACAACGGGAAACCAGCGGTCAATCGCCTCGAGCATTTTGGCCGTCGGACTCTGAATGAAGAGACGGGTGTGCGGATATTTGGTCATCAAATACTCAAACAGGTTGCCGGATTGATATTTCGGCTTACCGATTCCCTCCCCGTCTACATCCACTCCCTCATAATCGCTCCAGTAATTGCCCCTCTCCTCCTTGAACCAGTCGATTTTCGTCGTTTGCTCATTGATCGCCAATTGTTGCAGGTTGTCGATGAAATTGTTCTGGTAGACAGCCCCGTCCCAATTGCTGCCCAGCATTTCCATTCCGATGTCATTGGCCAGGAAGGTGTTGTGGTGGATTTGGATGTTTCGGGACAAATCACTGAAGACGCCGATGGAGTTGTGCAGGAACAAATTGTCGTAGGCTTCGCTGTCCTCCACGGTTTGGAAAAACATCCCGAAGGAACGCAGCCCCTGGCTGTTCTCAAACCGGTTGTTTGTCAATTTCACCCGTTTGGAGTACATGATCGCCGCTCCCGACACGTTGCGAAGAAACACATTCCCCTCAAACACATTGTCATCGGACCACATATAGTGGACACCGTACCGGGAATCCTCCACCCGGTTGGAGTGAAGCCGGTTGCGGTGGGAAAACTCCACATAGATCCCGTCCCGCACATGGCGAAAGCGGTTTCTCTCCACCCGGTTGCCGTGGGAATAATAGATTTGAAGACCGTTCCCCCGCTCGGAAAAGGAGCGCTTTTCCCGGCCGACGATATCGTTTCCCCGGATCACATGGTTGCTCGACTTTTTCAGGTAAATGCCGAAGAGGGATCGCCGAATCCGATTGTTTTCGATGCGGGCGCCGTCCCGGTTCACCATGATGGCGGCGTCGTTTTTCAAATAGTTGAGCCCACCGGAGGAAATCTCAAACCCCCTGATGGTCACCCCGGGGTGATCAATGGTGATCACATTCCCCTCTCCGTCGCCGATGATTTTCGCTCGTCCCTCCTCCACCGCCTCCAGAGTGACGGATCGGTCGATCACCAGATTTCCGCGGTATTCACCGGGATAAACGCGGATCACGTCGCCGTTCTCCGCCTCGCGCAGGGCCTCGGCCAGTTGCGCATTGGGCTTCCCTTCGCCCACTTCCCGGACGGCGGATTCCGCTTTTTCCGGCATCCACACGAAAAGGATCGCTATGAAGAACAAGCAGAGGATGACTTTTCGTTCCACAGCCGATCCCCCCAGAGCCCCAGCGCTATTGCCACCATCCCGAGAAGCAGGAAATAGAAACCTCTTTTAAAACCGGTATACGTCGTAAAATTGGCCAGCTGATTCTCCCCCACGACCGGCGGTACAAAGGGATCGATTTGTATCGGTGCCCGGGGATCCAGTTGCGTGCCGAAAGTATGCAGCCAATGATACATGTCGTATATCCCGAAAATCCCTCCGATCGCGATCAGACCGATCATCACATGGCCCAACCTCTTGGATCCGGCAGCGGCGGTGAAGGCAAAGCCGATTGCAATTCCCCAAATCGCATAGGGGATGTACTGAAACTCCGGAAAATCCTCCTCATGGATCTCTTTCATGCCGATATAATGGTTCAAAATGTTGATCGTATCCAATTGCCCCTCCAGCTTGTAGGGATAAACGTATAGATTCAAGCCTTCGGGATACATGGTCGCGATCAGCTTCATCCCCCACCAGGGAAAGTAGACGGATATCACCAACAGGGCGGCTCCGACCAAGATCAGTCCCCGGGAGCGCATGGACATTCGGGAGCGCTTCAGTCCCACTGGAATCCCTCCTGTTTCATGCTGCAGAGAGGGGTGTTTCCCCTCTCTGCAGCAGATGATGGGCCGTTATTTCTTGGGTTTGACCAGGAGATAACCCTGCATTTCCTGGTGGAGCGCCGAACAGAAGTTGGAGCAGTAGAAGGGATACACTCCCGGCTTGTCCGCCACAAATTCGATCTTTTTCGTCTCTCCGGGCTGCACTTCCACATCGATGTCATAGAGGTTGATGGCGAAGCCGTGGGTGATATCCTGGTCCAGATCGATGTTGGTCAAATAGATCGTCACCTTGTCTCCTTCGTTGACCTCGATCTTATCCGGATAGAACCGGGTCCGGACCGCCAAACCGTGTACCGTCACATGGTTTCCCTCGCGCTCGATGCGCACATCTTCCTTCTTCCAGACCGAGTGGGGGCGCTTCTCATCTTTTTCGTACTTCAGTATCGGCTTGATTTTATCCGCTTTGACCATTTGCGCGTAATGGGGTTCCGGATCGATCGGCGCCTCGTTGATCACCTTCATTTTGTCTCCGGAAATGTCGATCAGCTGCATATTTTCCGGATGGGAGGGTCCGACAGAAAGATGCCGGTCCTTGGAAAGCTTGTTCAGCGCCACCAGGTATTTCCCGTCCGGAGACACCGTGTCCCCTTCCGCGGCGGAACTGTGGCCGGGACTGTAGTGAACGGTCACTTTGTCCAGCACCTTCCATTCGCCCAGCTTCCACTTGGCCACGGCGCTTTCCACAAACAACGTGGTGTAGGCGTAACCGTCCGGTCCGAACTGGGTGTGGAGAGGGCCCAATCCGACCTTCACCGTTGCCTCTTTCACCGACTCGAAATTGACGACGGGCAGTCCTTTTTTCGTCCCGGAGAAATCTTCCTTTTCAATGGCCTTGATGAACTTCTTGAAATCGTACACCGTCACCGTGGGATCCAGTTTGCCGCTACCCACGATCCAGCGACCGTCCGGAGAAACGTCAACCCCGTGGGGGCTTTTGGGCAGCGGAATCAAATAGGCGATTCCTTTCACCTTCGTCGGATCCACCACTTTGACGCCGTTGATCACCTCAAACTTCTTGTCCTTAACGGCTTGTTCCGCTTTTTTCCAGTTAATCGCGACCAGATAGTCGGTTTCGTTGGCGGATGCGTTGATCTCCAAAAGCTCCGTCGCTTCTTCCGTGTTGTAGGTGGTGAAGAAGGCCCAGTCGCCGCTGATTTTCTTCCCGGCATCGGAGAGATCGTAGTTCCAGGGCGGCAGTTTCAACTGCCAGGCGACCTTCATCTTGCCTGTCTTCTGGTCGATTTTCTGGGCAGACAAGGCTCCATGGTACTCTTTACTGTATTTGTCCAGGGGCGCATATTTCCCGCCCATGGGAACGGAAAAACGTGTCGCCATCATGAAATATTCCGTGTTGGGCGTAACAAACGCCGCCGAATGGGGGCCCATAATGTTGGGGATCGGACCCAAGATCTGCTTCGTGGTAAAGGTTTTCAAATCGATCATCGCCGCCCGGTTGTTGGCGTTATCATTGACGTAAAGAAAGCGTCCGTCATACTCGCCGTCGGTTTCACTGAGGGCCGGATGGTGCAAATCCCCCCAGGTGTAGCCGCCGAGCATTTTTTTGGACTCCTCGTCCCAACCATATCCGGTGGCGGAATCCCGGCTGAAGACGGGAATCGTGCGAATTCTGCGCATGGATGGAATTCCAATCACATATACCTGCCCCGAATGCCCTCCCGAGGCAAACATATAATACTCATCCTTTTTACCGGGAGGGACAAAAGCACCGGAAACCGCCTGCTCTCCCTCCGTTGTCGGGGCCGGACTGACATAGCTGACGATGGAACCGGCCACAAGTCCCAGGATTACTCCCAGTGCCACGGGAACATACCATTTCCCCAGCTTCATGTTTTCACCTTCCTCAGTCTTTTGTGGGTCCGTCTCGTGGTTCAACAATTTTCGCTCAGGCTCCAGTGGTCTCAGCCCAGAAACAAAAGAATTCCCGCAAAGCCGATAACCAGTCCCACCGCAAACAATACCACCCACCGAAGCGTCGGATTCACTGTAAATCCACCTTCTTCCCAATGAATCGGATTCCGTGAGAAGGGACGGACGGCATCTCTTAACACGATCGCGGAGAGTTCCCGTTTTCACCTCCCGCGCAAAATACGGTACAGTTTTTATCAAATCATCAAGTTATTGTTATAAATGTGATTATTTTCACTCTAAATGCCGACAGTTATGTATTTTCTGTGGAGCGCGAGCGCCATCCATTCATTTCTTCTCGCTCCACCTTAATGAAATCAAAACCGAATCAGCATAATTGTGATTCAGAACACAAATTGTTTGTACGTTTTTTGCCCGTATAAGGGCAAATTATTGATCCTTCATATTTAAAAAGGGGTGTTTCGTGATAAAAATCACATATAGCAAACCGCCCGGAGCGCGGGTGGCCGGCGGAAAATCCCGAAAAAATCACGCCCCTCGAAAACGAGCGTTTAGATATAAAAGGAACGACAAAACCCGATGGACGGGGTCATCCCCGGTGGCAGCACCTCTTCACGATGGGTGGTTTTAAACATCAGCTGGAAATGAATGCACCAAAAAACGCATGAAGATGAACTTCATGCGCCGTTGAACGTATGGCTTTTTTGTGCGGAATCGGTCCGCTCCCTCTAGCGCCGGACCAATTCCTCCGTCTCGGATATGAGCTGCCGAAGCGTGGCGACAGCCTCCTCCGTACTCCGGCTGTCCTTTGAAGACAGCTTTGTAAACACCTGATCGACCCGTTCCTTGTAATGTTCCGGCTTGAGAGGGAATCGGGCCGCCATCGCCACCGCCTTTTTCTCGTTGATGCAATATTCCTCGTTCTTGGCAAACAGGACGTGATTCAAAGAGGCCACGGTGCGGAAGCAGCACCCTGCCACATAGGAGAGATCATCGTTTCCTCGATGGGCCTCGGCATGCACCAGCGAAAAGGACGCTTCGAACAGAAACCGGCCGATGACGACCACCTGCAAGGCTTCCGGGTACGGCCGGGTTTTGGCCTTCAGCTCCGCAATCCGCCCCTCCGGATCGGCCAGCACCCTGCACAGGTCCACTTCGCCCATATACATCAGGTTCAAATAGGCGTGGGGATGCCCGGTCTGATAATCCGCCGTGACGATTCCTTTCGCGCAATCGTCGATCACCCGAGCAACCCGTCTCACGTCGCGAAACAAAAAGTCCACGTGATATCCACCGATGACGAGCCAGCCGCCGCCATTGACCCAAGGTCCCCATGCCCCCAGGGGCGTGATCAGTTCGGTTCGGTGCTCATCATCCAGCTCCGTCGCGATCTCCTCCACGGACCGTACCTCGAAGCCTTTGCTTTCGTCGTAATAGATCCCGATATCGATGTCGGAATCGGGCCGGTGAGTCCCCTTTGCCCGGGAACCTCCCAGCACCACTCCCACGACCCCGGGAAGCCCTTCCAGCTTTCGCGTCACATCATCCAAAATCTTTTGCACCGGGTCCACGCTCGTTCATCCCCTGTACTTTACCGCTCGATCATCTGCGCCGTCAGCATGGCCTTGGACACCAGGTTGCCGTCGTGAAACACTTCCAGTTCCAATTTGGCCGATTTCCGCCCCATTTCCAAAACCCGGGGGATCAATTCCACTTCGCTCTCCAGCTGCACCGGCTTCAGGGAATAGATGGTCAGGTTCTCGGTGACCAGATCCCCCCTCCGATGCCGCCGGAGGATCCGGATCGCCGCCTCCGTCATCAGACCGGTCAACACGCCGATGCTGAGGGTTCCGAGGGAATCGCTCATTTGCGGCGTCACCTTTCCGCGAAAGACGAGGGTGCCGTTCTTTTCCCGGACCTCTTCAAAGCCCCGGAAAATAATGTCGTTGATCGTTTCCCCCACCTGCGGCTGCTTCTGCATATACTGCAGCGACTTGATCACATCTTGCCTGCTGATCACCCCGAGGAGGCGCCGCTGATCATTCACCACCGGGAGCAATTCGATTCCTTCCCACACCATTTCGTGGGCGGCGGACGCCAGGGAGGTTTTCGGAGTCACCGTGATCGGATTCCGGGTCATCACCCGCTCGATCCGTTCCGTCGAGTCGTGACCCACCACATCCTTCGCCGTCACCATTCCCTGCACCTTCCCGCCGTCGTCCACCACGGGATAGCGGCTGTGGCCCGTCTCCTTCACCTTCTCGTGAAAACGGGCGACCGGATCATCCACTTTCAGATAGACCGGCTTGTGATCCCGCGCGATCACGTCTTCCACCAGCAGAATCTCCTTTTTGATCAGACGGTCGTAGATCGCCCGGTTGATCATGGACGCCACCGTGAAGGTGTCATAGCTGCAGGAAATCACCGGAAGCTCCAGTTCGTCTGCAAGCGCTTTCACTTCTTCCGTCGTGTCAAAACCGCCGGTGATCAAGACGGCCGCCCCCCGTTGAAGCGAGATGCGGTGCACGTTATACCGGTTTCCGACGATCAACAGGTTTCCCGGTTCCACATAGCGCATCATCGCCTCCAGCTTCATGGCGCCGATGACAAACTTGTTGAGGGTCTTGTGAAGCCCGGCCCGTCCCCCCAGCACGTGACCGTCCACGATGTTGACCACTTCGGCGAAGGTGAGCCGCTCGATGTTGGAACGCCGTTTCCGCTCAACGCGAACCGTTCCCACCCGTTCCACGGTATTGACCAGCCCTTGGTTTTCCGCTTCCTTGATCGCCCGGTACGCGGTCCCTTCGCTCACCCCCAGCTCGCGGGCGATGGTGCGGACGGAAATCTTCTCACCCACGTCGAGCTGTTCAATATACCGGAGAATCTGTTCGTGCTTCGTGGGCATTCGCATCCCTTCTTTCCTTTCAACGATAAAACCCTGTTACAATCATTATACAACACAGTCCAAAAACAAAATAAATAGGGGGTTTCCCTCAAGCCCCCTACAAACTTTGATACAGTAAATCGGAAAAGGATGATACAATCCTCCCGAACCCTCCGCTTGTCCGGCTGAAGCAGACATGGCGGGCGAGTGCGCCCCTCAGGAAAACAACCGCCTTCGTTGTCCCGCCCCCGTTCCGAAGCGCCGCTGCTTGCGCTGGGCCTCCAGCCAGCGAAGCCTCCTTTCCCATTCGGAGCGCCGCTCCCTCTCCTCGTCCACCCGGAGCACCATCCGCCAGTTGGCGGCGATCACCAGAAGAGCCAAGGCCAGCCACGAAAGAGCGAAAACGGAATCGGCATCCGCTTCCAGTGCCACCGGCAGCCGGGGAACCGCCATGAACAGCAGGCCCAGGGCCAGCACCAATGCGATTCCGTACTTACTCCGCCACACGCTCGATCCCCCCATTCTGTACCCATCATACGTACAAGCCCCGGCCTTTATGCCAAGATCCCGGCTTCTTTTGGGCGAAAATCGCAGTTGCTCGCGGCGGGTGGGACCGGCTGCCGTCCCTTCTTTTCGCAAAAAAAAAGAGACGGTAGTTCCAGCCGCCTCCAAATAAGGGGGTTTTCATCCTGTAAATATAGTAAGCAATACGTATTACACTCAAGTTACAAGGTATTTACAGTTCGTTGTCGTTTTTTACCTACCATTCCCTCGTTTCGCCGCTCTCCATGACCACGCCTTTGATCCCTTTCGCCTCCAGGTTCCGGACAAAGGCGACCGCATCCTGTTCAATGAGCGGGAAGGTGTTGTAATGCATGGGGATCACCCATTTGGCCTTCACCCACTCCGCCGCAGTCAGGGCGTCCTCGGGACCCATGGTGAAGTTGTCGCCGATCGGCAGCATCGCGATATCGACCGGATGCCGTTCCCCGATCAATTTCATGTCGGAGAAAAGGCCCGTGTCACCGGCATGATAGACGGTCTTGTCCCCCAGCATCAACAAAATTCCCGCCGGCATCCCCAGATAGATGATCTCCTTCCGGTCATCCACGGTAAAGCCGGAGCCGTGGAAGGCCTGGGTCAGTTTCACGCGGCCGAAGGGAAAGGCATGGCTTCCGCCGATATGCAACGGATGGGCCTTCACCCCCTGCCAACCCAACCATTCGGCCAATTCAAAGGGAGCGATCACCGTGGCATCATTGTTCTTGGCGATTTCCAGCGCGTCCCCCACATGATCGTTGTGGCCGTGGGTGAGGAGCACATAGTCCACCTTGATATCCTTGGGATCCGCCTTCGCCATGGGATTTCCCCGCAAAAAAGGATCAATGATCAGCCGGTGGCCTTCATGGTGAATTTCGAAACAGCTGTGTCCGTGAAAGTGAATCTTCATATTGAAACTCCTTTCTTCTGTATCTAGGTTGAAGGAGAGCTCCTTCCGAATCGGCATCGCCCGTCGACCAACCGCATCGCCCTTTCAATCCGCTTTTCGACATCCCCATTATGCCATATACCACACGGCGAAAAAAAATCCTCCCGCCTTCAGCCTCCGCGATTCCTAAAACCAAGCCCCTTTTTTTCACCCGAATATACATGCCCACATACGATGAAGTAGTCAGCTCATGCCGGAGGGGATCCCGAATGGGGATTGCACGCTGTGAAATTCAGGTAGTACCCGACCACACTTTTCCTCAAAGCATCAACATGGTCATGAGCCGTACCCTGGCGGAAAAACTGAACCTCTCCCATTTTCCTGTCTGGGTCAAATTCGGATCGAGAGTCGCCAAGGGATGGATTGCCATTCATTCGGCAAAATCCCCCTTGATCAGGATCAGCTCCCATCTTGCCCGTTCCCTCAAACTGCCGGACCACCTCTCCATTTGCGCATCCTACGATTCCCAGTCGCACTGCTTACGCATCGGTCCCCTCCTCGGGATCCTCATCAACACCGAAACAACCATGAATCAACCGGTTTTCGGCGCCATGACCCGCTTTCTGGAGGAATGCTCCCTGACCGGCCAGGAGCGGGGGGTATGTGTCGCCGTTTTTACGCCGGAGCAAATGATGGCGGAAGGCGGGACCAGCAAGGGTTGGCTGTTCCATAACAGAAAGTGGCGATCCAGAGAGCTCCCCTTTCCGGATGTCCTTTACAATCGGATCACATCCCGGCGAATCGAGAGGAAGCCGCGCCTTCAGAGCATCCTCCGATTTTTGCGCATGCACCACGGTGTCTATGTCTTCAACACAACCTTTTTGGATAAGCGGCAGGTCCACGAAACCCTGATGCGGGATCCCCGCATGCAGAACATGCTCCCGGAAACCCATCCTTATCATCCCAATCGAATCCGGACCATGTTGAACCGCCACGGCAGCCTCTATCTCAAGCCGACCAACGGAAGCCTCGGATCCGGCATCATTCGCCTCATCAAAACCGGACGCTTCATCGTCTGTCAATATGCCACCGCAAATGGAACGACCACCCGCGTGTACAGAAAGATCGAAACGGTCATCACCCACTTGAACCGTCGCGTAAAAGGCTCGTCCTACCTGATCCAGCAGGGACTCCACCTGGTCACCTCCAGGGGGCGTCCCGTCGATTTCCGCGTCCTGGTTCAAAAAAATCTGCACGGCAACTGGGCGATCACCTCCGTCGTCGGACGCATCGCCAACGATCAGCATATCGTCTCCAACCTGGCCCGGGGCGGCACCGTGCGGAAAGCCTCCGACGTCATCGAGGAGCTGGATGCCCATCAGTCCAGACCCTCCATCTCCAAAATCCGGTCAACGGCGCTGGATGTGGCCAACGCCTTTGAAGAGCTGGTCGATGGCCATTACGCCGAGTTGGGCATCGATCTGGCCGTTGACAAGGCGGGAAAAGTCTGGCTTCTCGAAATCAATTCAAAACCCTCCAAAACCGATGACACCGTCATCAATCCGTCCCTGTCCACGCGTCCCTCGGTGATCCGCCTCATCGATTACACCCTGTATTTAACCCGTTTCGCACAAATCAGGGGTCCGTTCCCACAACCCCGAAACCAACCCCGAAACGTTGCCGGGAGGAAACGAATATGAGGACCCTCGGAATCATCGTCTGCACGGTTCGCAAGTCCCCGCCCTTTCACGAAGCAGGCTTTTTCAAGCGCCTCGCCCTGGAAGGCAGGCGGCTGGGCGTCGGACTGCTGATCTTTTCCCCGAAACAGGTGGACTGGAACCGTCGACGGGTGAAAGGATGGACCTTCTCAACGGAAGAAAACCGGTGGGTGGCCGGTGAGCATCCCCTGCCGACGCTGGTCTACGACCGCTGCTTTTACACCCACAGCAGCCAATACAGGGAATACAAACCCTTTGTCATGCGACTGGATAAGGATCCCCACGTTCAGCTGCTCGGCCGGGGACTCGTCGGGAAATGGGACACCCACCTCATCCTGTCCCGAAACGCTTCGCTCCTTCCCCACCTGCCGGAAACCCGTAAATGGGAAGGCCCCGACAAGGCCCTCTCCTTTCTCCGGCAACACCGAAAGATCGTGATCAAGCCCAACGGCGGTAGCCACGGCAGGGGAGTGGCGGCCATCCAGCAAAGCGGAAACGGATATCAAGTGCACGGTCGGACCAGGGAAAACCGGTTCTTTCACCTCACCTTCGACGACGAATCCTCCTTGAAACAATGGTTGAGCCGCTTTGTCGCAACCACCCGCTACGTGATGCAACCCTACCTTGAATTGAACACCCCGGACGGAAGGCCGTACGATCTGCGCATGCTGATTCAGAAGAACGAACGGGGCGAGTGGATAACCACCGGAATGGCCATACGCACCGGAAAACCCCACAGCCTCACCTCCAACCTGCACGGGGGTGGCCGGGCGGAGAAGGCGCTTCCCTTTCTTCTCCGCCACTTTCGCCGGGAACAGGTAGAGGACATCATGGAAAAGATCCACTGGCTCGCGGCAGTCGTTCCTCCACACATCGAGCGTCACCACGGCCGTCTTTTGGAATTGGGGCTGGATGTGGGCATCGACGCCGACGGTCGCGTATGGATACTGGAAGTCAATTCCAAACCCGGACGCAGCGTTTTCCTCCTCACAGGACAAAAGGATGTCTACCGACAGGCGACCCTGCTTCCGATCCGAGTGGCCCAGGCCATTTTCAACAGGCAAACGGGAGGGTAAGGCATGAACTCCATCATTTGCAGAATTCGTCTCGTACCCAACGCCCCCACCAAAGCCGTCATTCTTTCGAAATTCCTGATGAACCGGTGGGGATGCATCCATGGTCAATCCATAAAAATCCGCCTCGGTAACAAAACGTTGATCAGCCGCGTCGTAGGGGTTCGCGGACGAGAACCCGTGATTTATCTACCCCCATCGATCGTCCGACAACTGTCGATTCCCTATCTGGGAGAAACCCGGGCTTCCTTCGCAAACCGGCAACTCCGCCTCGGTCCGGTCCTCGCCATCCTGACCACCGGCTTCACCGGTTCGCCATCCCAGCCCTTCGGCAGCCGATCATCCCTGTTTCGCCAATTCATCCTGGCGGGCATGGAGGAAAAACCCTTTTTCTATGTATTTACCCCGGAGATGGTGAATTGGGCCAACCGAACGATTTCCGGCTGGTTTTATCGGAAAGACGAATCGGGAAACATGGGGTGGGTTCGAATGACCGCACCGTTCCCCGATGTGATCTACGAACGGGTGCCCAACCGAAAATCCGAATCCCTCCCCCAGGTCCAGGTATGTCGCGAACGCTTAACGAGACTTGGGCATGCGCGGATATTCAACCAGGGATTTTTCAACAAGTGGACGGTGCACGAGCGGCTCTACAGGCATCCGGACACCTATGACCTGATCCCCGAAACCTCCCTGTCCCCTTCCATCGAAACCATTCGCCACATGATCGACAAATACGGAATGGTCTATCTGAAACCCAGCGGCGGAAGCCTGGGACTGGGCATCTTTCGAATCACACGCGACCCGAATGGAGGGTACTATTGCCGGTTTCGGAATGGCGACAAAAACATTTTGTACCGGTTCCGCTCACTGGAAAAACTGATTCGCTACGCCTTCGGCAATCAAAAATCCCGGATTCACCGCTACCTGGTCCAGCAGGGCATCCGCCTGATCAAATACCAGGGACGTCCGGTCGATTTCCGGGTTCACCTGCACAAGGACCGCACCGGGGAATGGCGGATCGTCGGAATCGGTGCAAAGGCCGCCGGACCGGGCAGTGTCACCACTCACGTCCGCACCGGCGGATCGCTCCTCTCCGCCTCGGAGCTTCTGCGCAAAGTGTTCGGAATGGATGGGCCGAGGGTGGAAAGCAACATACGCAACGCCGCCATCCGGATCGCCAAAACCCTGGAACATCAAGTAAACGGTCCCCTCGGCGAATTGGGCATGGACATCGGGGTGGACCGGGACCTCCGCGTATGGCTGTTTGAAGTCAACTCCAAACCGGGCCGGCACATCTTCCACCATCCGAGCCTGCGCCAGGCAGGCTGGAGATCCGCCAAGTACATCACCGAATACAGTCTGAAACTGGCCAATTTCCTTTGACAGGGAGGAGGTACACCGTGACGTATCCCACCGCGGGCTGGTTGGCCGTACAAGGGTCCAAAAAACCGTCAGCTTTTATTCCCTATCCACAACAGGTGAAGCAATCACTGCCGGAACAACTTCGACTGATCCTGGGCGGACGCATGACGGTGGAAGTTCCGGTCAGACAACATCGCGGATTTCAACCGTCCGCATCCCTTTTGCCAGTCCGGCTCACGCAAACCCAGCCTCATACTTATAAAGCGGGACCCTTCATCGCCATCCTGACATCCGACGGAAATCGCACCTTCCGGGGAAACCGGAAAAATTTCATCGACCTGATTCGCATGGGGAGAAAAATGGGGGTCACGATTTTCGTGCTCACCCCCAGCGGCATTCAGCCCGGAAAATCAACGGTACGCGGTTTTATCCACCGGCCGCTGAAAACCGGGGATCCTTTCATCCCGGCGACGCTTCCCCTGCCGGACGTGGTATACAACCGGATTCCCACGCGAAATGCCGAACAGCGGAAAAGTGAACAACAAGCCCTTCAATATCTGGGAAAGACCCTGGGGATTCCCCTGTTCAACCCGGGATTTTTCAACAAATGGACCCTATACCAATTCCTCCGACAATCGGGAGAACTGGCTGAACTGGTACCGGCGACGGGAAAGTGGAATGCCGACAAACCGCCGGTACACATCTTGAAGCGTTTTCCGACGGTCTACCTGAAACCCAACGATGGATTGGCCGGCAACGGAATGATCCGCATCGCCCGGAACAGCTCGGGGTATGAGGTGGTTCTCCAAACCCTCAAGGAGAAGAAGCGGTTTCCGGTAAGAGACATGGCGAACCTGCTGAAATTGCTTCGAAGGGTGGCGGGCAAGCGATCCTATGTATGGCAGCAGGGCATCCCCTTGGCCACCTTTCGGGGGCGCCCCTTCGACCTGCGGATTCTCCTGCAAAAGGGAGGAAACGGCAGGTGGGGCATCACGGGCATCGGCATCCGCGTGGCGGGGCCGGATGCCATATCCACCCATGTGCCGATGGGCGGCACCATTGAAAACCAGCAATCCGTTTTGAAGACCGTCTTTGGAGACCGCTGCCGGGAAGTCACTCGACGGATCGAGGAAACGGCCCTGCGCATCGCCCGCCAGATCGAGCGGAGCCAGGAAGGGAACATCGGGGAAATGTCGATCGACATGGGAATCGAAAAGAGCGGCCGACTCTGGTTTTTCGAGGCCAACGCCAAGCCGATGAAATTTGACGAACCCGATATCCGAGAGCGTTCCCTCAAGCGGCTGATTCAATATTCCCTTTACCTGAGCGGTTTCCAGGGGGCGCGCAGGAAAGGAGGCGCATCCCTGTGAGAATCAAATCCCTGACCCCGGAAGGGATGGCCGCCATCCGATCCTCTCTCCTGGCCTTTTGCCGAAAATACGGGGATCGCCGGATCACCCACCGCGCTCTCCGCTGGTTTCAACGCCTTCCATCCACCCGGTGGGGGCAGGGAACGCTGGTGGCCATCGCCGCCGAAGGAAAGAAGCTTGTCGGAGTGATCGCCTTCGGATCTTACGGATTGGAGGAATCCTTCATCGTCGTCCATCCGGATTACCGCAACCGAGGGATCGGGGAACAATTGCTTACCCACTCTCTGAAATTGTTGAACAAGGTGTACACCCGGGTGGCCTGCGACAATCTTCCCAGCCTGAAACTCTGTTTCTCCTGCGGACTGGTCGCCTTCCGACTGATTCGCGGACCCACCGGCAAACCGACCCTCTGCTTGGCCGGCGGCAACTGGAACCCGGCGGAAGTCCCCTGGGGGACATCCGCCAGCGCCTGAAACCCCCGCGCCCTGCCGAAAAGCATCGAGCCCTCTTCCCCTTCGGGGGACAGAGGGCTCGACTTAAAATCTCGGGAAATGTCTTTATTGGATCACCCGACGGGCCGTAACATAGCTTTCCCGCAGCCACTTCATGCCGTTCATGTCATCGTAGCGGACGCCACCGGGACCCCAGGAGTGCAGTATCTTGTTGTTTCCGGCATAAATGCCGACATGGGCGATTTGGTTGGGAGAGTAGCTGGTGGTGAAGAAGACCAGGTCTCCTTTTTGAAGCTGGCTCTTGGGTACGTGGGTTCCCACCTTCGCCTGCTGTCGCGAGGTGCGGGGCAGGTTGATCCCGTTTTCCTTAAACACCCGCTGGACGAAGGAAGAACAGTCGAAATAGTTAGTCTGATTGGACGATGCTCCGTACTTGTAAGGGGTGCCCAGATACTTTTCACCGGTTTGGATAATCCGGTCCGCCAAGGCGGAAGACTTCGGTTGCTCCGGCTTGGTCGGTTGCTCGGGCTGGGCCGGTTGCTCTTGTCTGCCCTCTTCCTGCGGAGGAGGGGTCGGCGCCGGTGCCGGTTTCACCTCATCGCTCTTCGGAGGCGTCTTGGCCTTCGCCTTCGGCACCTCGTATTTCAGTCCGACCCGGTTAAAGATGCTCTGAATCAGGCTATGGGCATCGTCAGCAGCAGCCGCATGGCTTGTCCCAACCGGAATGAACGCAGACACAGCCAGCGTCAAAGCTCCCATCCACAAGACTTTCTTGAAGCGTTTAAAAAACCGCATGGCAACCTCCTTTGGGTTTCGGATTTGCATCCGTTAATCACGTTAAATGGTAACATAAATAACAGTTGATATATTATGCAATTATATCCAGTTTGCATTATTTTCTGTAAAATTTCGCATGAAAAGAAAATTGACGGATGAATCCCCTCGTTCCTGTTCCTCCAAGGCTTGTGAAAAGAAAAATGGCGAGGAGTTTTCCTCGCCTTATCCGATAAAATGCGGATAGATAACGCCCCAATAGCTTGTCCCAAAATAAGATGGTGAATCGGTGACTATCTAAGGATATGCGCGGATGTCAACCGGTCATCAGGACATTGATACCTGAATACTAATTGCCGGGCAGTTGGATGCCGCGCCAGCCGCTTACATTGCATTGGCCAAATTGATTATCACCCACAGCAATTAATTGAAGCCCGACGGTATGGACGCACCCCGCCGCGATCGCCACAATATCGCGCCAACCGCTTACATTGCATTGGCCATGCTTGCTCCAACCCACAGCCACTACCGTGCCGTCCGATTGAAGTCCAACGGTACGCCGCCAGCCCGCGGCAACCGCCACAATATCACGCCAGCCGCTTACATTGCATTGACCTTCATTATTTTGACCCACAGCCACAACCGTGCCGTCCGATCGAAGTCCAACGGTACGCCGCCAGCCCGCGGCAACCGCCACAATATCACGCCAGCCGCTTACATTGCATTGACCTTCATTATTTTGACCCACAGCCACAACCGTGCCGTCCGATCGAAGTCCAACGGTACGCCGCCAGCCCGCGGCAACCGCCACAATATCACGCCAGCCACTTACATTGCATTGACCATGTTTGTTCCAACCCACAGCCACTACCGTGCCGTCCGATTGAAGGCCGATGGTATGAGCATTACCCGTGTTCGGAGCCATATGAACATTGCCCGCCGCGACCGCCACAATTTCGCGCCAACCGCTTACGTTGCATTGTCCAAATTTATTATCACCCACAGCCGTCACCGATCCGTCAGATTTAAGGCCTACGGTGTGACGACGACCCGCCGCTATGGTATCTTTAGGCCACCGTTTCACCCTTAACGACGCTTTGTTCGGTGAATTGCAATCCATGTTTTACCTCCTTGATGCCGCGAAATTCGTGTTTCTGGGCGATCCACGTCTCCACTGCGGGCAACATCCAGCTCGGGTCGGTGAAGTCGCGGGCACGGCCCGAACCCGCCACTCGGGGTGCCGTATAGAATCACCGCCGTGCGCCTTGGGTAGGGTAGGTCCCACAGCTCAAATAAGAGTTATGGGACCTTATTTTTTACCCTTGATCTTGGGGCCTTCTCGAACGTTTCCTTTTCTCGTCCGATTCTACGGTCTCATCAAACGAACCGTCTGCTGCATTTTTTTCCATTATAACTGAACACCACCGGTCGATCCTCGACGACCGTCTCCAGATGAACCGACCTGCCCCACAAAGCGTAGACGTGGGGCAAAGTTTTCTCCAGGTATTTCAAATCCAGCTCGATCCCCTCGTACCGATGTTCCAGGTACAGCTCCCCGTTCCGGAGATAATCCCCGTCCTTGACGACAATATAAGGGTGACCGCCGTTTACCCGGCTGGCGACGAGCTGGTCCCGCACGCGCCTCCAATCCTTGTCCGTAACGGTCCAGGCATTGCCCGTCCGCTCAAACACATACAAGTCCAGCTCCTCCACCAAATCCTTGGTCAAGTAATTGCGCAGGAAGGAAATGTCGGATTCCAGTTCACGCACTTCGAAAATCTTTTCCCTCCCCTTTCCGGGAAGGCGCCCGTACTTCTCCCGCTCCTCCTTCGTGGGATGATCCCAGCGCTTCTCGATGTCCTCGAAAATCTTCAGTCCCAGATAGTAGGGATTGATGGAGGTGGCGAACGGCTGGATTACGGCGGCGTTCAGCTTGGCAAATTCGATCGTCTCTTCCTCCGTCAGGTCCATCTCCCGGAGAATCCGGATGTGCCAATAGGAGGCCCATCCCTCGTTCATGATCTTGGTCTCCAGCTGGGGCCAGAAGTAGAGCATCTCATTGCGGAGGATGGACAGGATGTCCTGTTGCCAATCCTCCAAAATCCGGCTGTGATTCATGATAAAGAGGAGCAGATCCTTTTCCGGGGTTTCCGGAAACCGTCTTTGGACCGGCTTTTCCTCCTCTTTTTTCTCCGGCAGACCGTCCAGCCGCCACAAATCGTCATAGGGTGTTTTCACACGGCTTCTTCTCGGCTGCTCCGTTTTTTGATCCTCCCGTTTGCGCCTCGGTTTTGTCAAACTGGGGTCAATATGCTCCTGGATCGACAATGCGTGGTCGAGAAACTCCTCGACCCGTTCCTTTCCGTATTTCATTTCGTAAAAGCGGATGCGTTCGGCGCTGGCCGCCATGGTTTCCACCATGTCCCGGGAAGTGTTGGAAAAGCGGACGTTGTTCTTGAAAAAATCGGAGTGGGCGAGGACATGGGCGACGATCAGCTTGTTTTGAATCAGACTGTTTCCCTTGAGCAAAAAAGCGTAACAGGGATTGGAATTGATGACCAATTCGTAAATCTTGTTCAGTCCCAGATCGTATTCCATTTTCATGCGGTGGAAAGCCTTGCCGAAACTCCAGTGGGAAAAGCGGGTCGGCATACCGTACGCTCCGAAGGTGTAGATAATGTCCGCCGGACAAATCTCAAAGCGCATCGGAAAAAAATCGAGCTGAAACTTCCGGGCGATCTCGGTGATCTCCTCTATGGCCTTCTCCAGCTTCCGGATTTCCTCGGTCATGGCCTTTATCCTCCCTTTTCCGTCGGAGAACCATCCATCACGGTTTGTACCTCCTCCCTGTTATCCTATGACGGGGCGACGGCTCCGAACACCGACAGGTCCCGCGGGGTTCCCGCCGGAAGCCGCGTTTGCAAAAATTCCGCGACCCTCGCTATAATGGGATTCAAAAACACGGGGAGAAACCGAACGATGAGCCGACTCACCGAAGGAACACCCGCTTTCCGGCGGGCCAACGGGGCTTTGTTTGCCGGCGGATTTGTCACCTTCTCCATCCTGTATGCCGTGCAACCGCTGATCCCCGTATTTGCGCAGGAATTTTCCATCTCACCCGCGATGGGAAGTTTGGCGTTGTCCGTGACCACGGCCTCCTTGGCCGTTTCCATGTTGCTCCTGGGTTCTTTATCCGACAGTTGGGGACGGAAGCCGATCATGGTCGTTTCCCTTTTTCTTTCTTCCTTGCTGGCGATGGTGACCGCCTGGAGTCCCAACTTTTCCTCCCTCCTGTTGTTCCGCCTGTTGGAGGGAATCATCCTGGCGGGACTGCCCGCGGTGGCGATGGCCTATCTGGGGGAAGAAATGGCTCCCTCCAGCCTCGGAGCGGCGATGGGACTGTACATCAGCGGCAACTCGATCGGCGGATTGGCCGGGCGCGTGTTGAGCGGCACCCTGACCGACCTCTTGTCCTGGCGGATGGCTTTGGCAACCATCGGCGGGATCAGCCTCCTTCTCAGCCTCTGGTTTTGGCGGGCCTTGCCCCCGTCCAACCACTTTCAACCCCGCCGGCCCGACGCCAAGGAGCTGCTCCTCTCGATGGGGCGCCATCTGAAAAACCCGTCGCTCCTGCGGCTCTTTTTCGTCTCCTTTGTCCTGATGGGAAGTTTTGTGACCCTGTTCAACTATATCGGTTTTCATCTTCTCGCTCCGCCCTATTCGCTCAGCCATTCGATCATCGGCTGGCTTTTCCTGGTCTACCTCACCGGATCCTTCAGTTCGGCCTGGATGGGCAGGGAGGCCGACCGCCGCGGCCGAAAAAAAGTGCTTTGGTCGGGTCTCGCGGTGATGCTGGTCGGAGCGATGTTCACCCTGTTGTCTCCTCTTTGGTGCAAGGTGTTGGGGCTCGCCCTTTTCACCTTCGGGTTTTTCGGTTCCCACTCCGTCGCCAGCGGATGGGTGGGAATCACGGCTCAAACCGCAAAGGCGCAGGCGGCATCCCTGTATCTGTTTTTTTATTACGCGGGTTCCAGCGTGTTCGGCACCTTGGGCGGGTGGTTCTGGAGCGGCTTTGGATGGTTCGGGGTGACCGGTTTGATCCTGTTTTTGATCCTGCTCTCCTTTCCCCTCACCCGGCCCCTGTCGGACAAGGAAACGGCTGCGACCAAATAAGCCTCACAGCGGATCGGCGGCTGAACACTCCATGCCCTTCCCCGGGAAAAGCATCGGTTGACCGTCCGCAAAAGCCGGCACATCCAGCTCAAGTGTAGACTCCGAGCCTTCGTGGAAAAAAGATTTACGGAACCAAATTCTGCGCTCAAACGGCGCGTCCCCTCATCGGAAAAGAAAGGATGGAGGCAAATGGTCCGAAAGCGGATCGTCGTTCACGGAAAGGTTCAGGGCGTCGGTTTTCGTTACCATGTGTATCAGCAGGCGCTCCGCATCGGCATTCACGGCTGGGTGAAAAACCTCCCCGACGGCACCGTGGAGATTGACGCGGAAGGTCCGTCATCCCGGATGAAACAGTTCGTAGAAGCGGTCAAAAGAGGAAGTCCGGCGTCAAAGGTCACCCACCTGGACATCCGCGACGAAAAGCCGACCGGTTTTCAACAGTTTGAGATCCGCTATTGAGAGGAGGTACCTTCGCAAGCCGCCCCCGGGAGTTTGAGACAAATCCGCTCAATTCCATCCCGGGGCGCGGGCCAAAATCGGTCTGCCGGCGCTATCCTCCTTTTAATTCTCGCTCTTGTTGTCACAAATTTTCCCCGCCATCCGGTGGAAAATTTATCAAATCCGCCCCCCTTCCGTCGGCGAATCGGCCGGACCATTTTCCCCCTTTGCTCGATTCCTCCTTGAATTTCCCTCTTCTCCTTGATGCATCTTCTTATAGATCTTCCCTGAATTCGCCGCGTTTGTTTTTATAATAAATATTTTTTAGTATTGTCTATAAAAATAAAATTGTTATATAATTGAAATAGAGGGAGCCATTTCACCTGAAGGGGGAATCCGGCATGAGAAAATGGGGAATCTCGGTGCTTCTTTTCAGCATGCTCCTTTTCATCCTGAGCCCTGCGACCGGTATCGCATCCGACCAGTTTCATCCGGGAAGTCTGTACAATACCTTCCGACAAGCCGCCGATGAATTTAAAGTCCCCAGCGAAATTTTGCTGGCAGTCAGCTATGTGGAGACGCGTTGGCAAGATCACAAGGGGCAGCCCAGCCAACTCAACGGTTACGGCTTGATGCACTTGGCCGACAACCCCTCCAACCAATCCTTGAAAGAGGCCAGCCGGTTGTTGGGACTCCCCGAATCGACGCTGAAGAAAAACATTAAACATAACATCCGGGGGGGCGCCGCCGTCCTGGCCGAACTGGCGAAGGAAAACAACGGCGGAACGATTCCGCAAAACCTGGCTGACTGGTATGTGACCGTAGCCGAATACAGCGGACTGTCTTCCGAGATCGCCGCCAAATGGTACGCGGATGAAGTGTTCAAAGTGATCAACGAAGGGGCGCAACGGGTGATTGACGGGAAAGATATTTTTATTCTGCCGACGCCGGTGACACCGCATAAGGGCAAATATGAAAACATCGAAAAGTCCATGGACAAACAGGCGACCCCGGATTATCCCGGCGCAAGATGGATTCCCGCTTCCAGCACCAACTACACGGCGGCCAACCGGGAAAGCGACGGCAATTCCATTGACTACGTCATCATTCACACGACCGAGGGCTCCTACAGCGGAACGATCAGCTGGTTCCAAAACCCTGCCTCCAATGTGAGCGCCCACTACGTAATCCGTTCCAGCGACGGCGAGATCACACAAATGGTGCAAAACAAGGATATTGCGTGGCACGCGGGCAACTGGAACTACAATGTCCACAGCATCGGGATCGAACACGAAGGATATGTCAGCGATCCGGCCTGGTACACGGATGCCATGTATCGCGCTTCCGCCAATCTGACCCGCTGGTTATGCGACCGGTACGGCATTCCGAAAAACCGGAACCACATTATCGCGCACAGCGAAGTGCCGGGAGCGACCCATACCGACCCGGGACCCCACTGGGATTGGAACTACTACATGTCCCTGATCAACCAGTCCGAGGAATACGTTTTTGACAACACGGGTCCCCATATGGCCAGCGACGCGTGGGGGACAAGCTCCTGGAATTCCCAAAAATACGGGAGCAATTATCGATTTGCCGACCCGGTTCTGGCCAGCGATCCCTTCTGGTACCAGATCACCGTCCCTTCCGCCGGAAACTACGATGTTTACGGCTGGTGGCCGGCCAACAGCGGCTACAACTCCAGAGCCCCCGTCGTCATCAAAACCACATCCGGATATCAAACGGTTTACGTCAACCAGCAGTTAAACGGCGGCAAATGGAACTACCTGGGCCGATTCAACTTGGCTCAGGGCACCGATTATTTCATCGGCGTATCCCGATGGACATCCAGTCCCGGATACGTCGTGGCGGATGCTTTCAAGCTGGTCAAGCAATGAGGTTTTCCGGATTTGCAAAAAACCGGCGGTATGCGCCGGTTTTTTGCGATCATGGTCTGACGATCCGAAAACTTCGACCTCACTCTCCCGCCTCATCGCCGTCCGGCTCCCGATGCAGGCCTAACCTCTCCCTGGTTTCCCTGATTTGCTCGAGATGCCTTTGTTCATGCAAACTGACAAATTCAACCCATTGCTCCAGGCTCATGGTCCCAAACAGAGGGTGGCGCATCGAGCAACGCCTCAGTTGATCCGGTGTCAAATCCCGCAAGACGCCGGCAAAAAACCGGTGGGAGCGACACAACTTCTCTCTCAGCGAATCAAGCGTCTTGAAATCGTCGCTCGGTTCCAGATCCGGAATGGGCACCTTCACCCGGAGACTGCGGTCCAAAAGCAGTCGAATCGGCTTTTCCCCGGAGATCTGCTTGTCCGTCCGATCTGCCGCCTTCTTCATCCGACGGGCCACGGTCAGTTCGGTCAAATACAAATGCTCCAGGATTTGCGCGATACTCCAACGATCCGGGGAGGGCTTCCGGTTGATCTCCTCATCCGACAGCCGCTCAACCTCTCGCCATACCTTCTGCCGAATCCGGGCGTTTGCGTCCATGGCGAAGCCTCTCTTTCTTGAGGGGTAATAACAGCATTTTCTACAGAACTTTCCGAACTCCTCCCCCTTCTTGGTTCGGAGGTTGATCCGGGCGGATTTTCCCTGTGCCCAACGATGGTCGGATCCGGACCGTCCCCCGCTCCGGACCGTTTTAACGTTCACTTCTTTCTTCGCGCTTCCGAAACCACTCCAGAGCGAAGTCCACCGCCGCCCGCTGGGGGAACAGGCGCACCTCACCGGGACCGATCCGGAACAACCGAACCTTTCCCGTCCTTTCAAAATCTTTGCCCATCTCTTCGAACTGTTCCGTCATCAAAGAAATATCCCGAAATGTCACCCACTGCCGCTTCCCCTCCAGAATCATGGGCGCTCCCTCCAAATGAGACGGCCGGGTTCCCAGACGGTGCTCCGCCAGATGAAAGGAGGTGTTGTTGTCATAACCGACACCGATCAACAAAACCCAACCCGCCCGCTCATAAATCCGCGCCAGCGGGGACTGCTCGCCCAGGGGAAAATCGAGGGAATGGTCCTCGACAATGGCCTCTGCCTCCCGTCCCCAGGCGGCGAAAGAGAAGCTGGGATGGCGGCTCCGCTTCACTCCCGGCATGGTCCGGAACACCTCGACAATCTTCCCCATTTTCCAGGTCGGGGTATATACCGGGTCGTAGGCAGGCATCGCTTCACGGATCACCGGCCACCAGCTCTCCGGCACCGGCGGGTTTTCCCAGCGGGACGGATCGGAATAATCAGCGGAAAAGGCGGGCATGACAAGCGTTCCTTCCTCGGTGATGACCCTCATCAATGCCTGAACCACTGCCACCGGCCCGCCGCACACAAACCCCAGAGAGCGGAGGGAAGAATGGACGATAACCGTCATCCCCTCCTCCAGCCCCAGCCGGCGGAAATCCGCTGCCAAACTGTCTACGGTGTGGGGGCCTTTCATGCTTTGGATGGATATTGCTTGATTCAACGGAATCAACCCTTTCATCCCTTGTCCAGGGCATTTGTTGCGAATCGGGAACTCCATTGCGGCTATTTCAATCCTTCAAATGCATTGCGGCATTCCGTCTCCATGAACTTCTTAAGGTCAGGAAAAACAGAAGTTGTCATGTCAACGCCATTCTTCCTCTCAAAAAGTTCGTCCTCCTCAGCCGGCTTTCCCCCTCAGCATCTCCCGCAGTGCCGGCTCCAGATCGGGATACCGGAACGTATAGCCCGCATCCAGCAATTTTTTCGGGATCGCCCGGTTGCCCTTCAGGAGCAATTCCTCCCCCACCTCCCCGAACATCAGCTTCAGGGCGAAGGCCGGCATGGGGATCAGAGCGGGACGCCTGAGCGCTTCTCCGAGGGCCCGGATGAACTCGGCGTTGGACACCGGGTTGGGGGATACGATGTTGACCGGGCCCGACACCTCTTCCCGATCGATCAGAAAACGGACGATACGGGGAATCTCCTCCAAGGCCACCCAGCTCACCCCCTGCCGCCCGTGACCGAGGCGACCGCCCAGCCCCAGTTTGAAGGCCGGGAGCATCTGCTTCAATGCCCCTCCGCGGGGGCTTAGCACCAACCCGAAGCGCAAATGCACAACCCGAATGCCCGCCTCCTCCGCCGGCCTCGTCGACTTCTCCCATTCCTTGATCACGTCGGACAAGAAGCCGGACCCGAGGGAATTCGATTCATCCACCTCCCGGACATCTTCGTGGGTCATGCCGATCCCCGAGGCGGAAAGAAACACCTTGGGCGGACGCTTCAAAGCGGCCAGTGTCTCGGCGATCAGCCGGGTCCCCTTTGTCCGGCTGAGAAGAATCTCCTCCTTTCGCCTCTTCGTCCACCGTCCGTTGATGCTCTTTCCAGCGAGATGAACGAGGACCTCCGTGCCTTCCAGCGCTTCGGCCTCGATCTCCCCCGTCTCCGGCTGCCAATAGGCGGTTTCCCGGCCGCCTTGACCGGTTTTCCGGACAAGGCGGAGCACCTGATGTCCCTCCTCCCGGAAGAACTCCGTCAGCCGCGTCCCCACCAGCCCCGTCGAACCCGTGATCGCGATGCGCATCTGCAGCCCTCCCGAAAAGCGACAATTTACTTTCATTTTACATCCCTTTCCCTCTCAAGAAACCCCGCGGCAGTTTCAACAATGGATTATGAATGAAAACTTTCCGACAACGGAGATGCCGTTTTTGTACAAGATGAGGGGATCCCGTGGGTTAGTGCAGAAAGGAAAGAGAAAAGGGAAAGGTGGAAACCGGAAATGCAAAACATATCGAGCGGCGGCCATTTTTGTGGAGGATCAGGATGCGGCACTTCAATTACCGCGATCAACAGTTGGGACCCAAGGGAAGATGGATCCGTCCGGAAAACGTTCAAACCCTACTGGTGTTGTATCCGAAATGGATGATGCCCGACCGGGAGGATCTGAAGCTCTCCATGATGTTTGGCCGGAGTACATATGAAGCGCGAACCCAAATAGATGGCGTGGGGCACCTTCGTTCAATTTGAGGACCCGGACGGGAACCGGTTTGTGCTGAAGGGATAATTGGTGGGAGCAAACAGGAGCCGTTGACCTGTCGCTTTCAGCCGACAAAAAGCGGTGGTCAACGGCTCATTTTATTTAATCGATCCTCTATGGTTGACGGGCATCTCGTCGGGTGAAACGGCGAACCATGCCGGCCGCTTGGTTTTGACCGGCCCGAAGGGGCGCGAACCCCTGACGAAAACGGTTCTCTCCTCTGACGGATCATCGATCGCCATTGACGGATGCAACAGTCCGAAGGACGTTCTCCTGCATCAGAAAAACTCATCCATCAGCTGAAAAAACTCCACTTTCCGCCGATCCACCCTCTTCAACCCGTAAACTTCAAAGAAATACGGAACATACCCTTCGCCGAGATTGTGCGTAATGCTCCTGGCGGCGATGCCCAGATCCCGGTAGCGGTCCGCCACGCCCCTCCGCGCACAATCGATAAATCATGATGGAAGAGTTGGTTCGCAGGGGCCTTTCCCCCGTTTAGGATACGTACTCATCCATTTTTCAGATCCTTCGCACGGAGGCTTTTCTTCACTCAGGGATCACCCTAATTCCCGAATCAAACGTTGAAAGGTGTAAAAAGCAGGTTTCGGAGTATAATCATCCCGCATGATGCCAAATTGATGAAAGAGGTCATCTTTGGAACTGTCGGCATCCCTGAGGCCGAAAAGCTCATAATGAGTGATATTGAGCTCCTGGCGGAGTTTATAAACGGTCCGTATGACCGCCTCCAAAACTTCAGATTGATGCTCGTAAGACCTGTTTTTGCCCGTGAGGGGGTTTTGGCCGGTCGGCCATCCGTTTTCCGTAATGCGTATGGGAACGGAATCGGGGATACCGGCTGTCCTGAGATTCACTTCCCGAAACCTACGCAAAAGGTGTTCTACGGAAGAGGGGATTTTTTCCAAGGGGAGGGGCGGTTCAAACACATCCACATAAAAATTATGTCCAACATAATCTACGGAGTCGACAAAATCTTTCCCACCGAGTTCGGCGAGGTTTTCCCAGAAATTCGGAACCGCCGCCGGGCCGTCGGGTACAGATCCAAATCCGATATTCAGTTGAACATTCGCAGCTTGCGATTCCTCTTTTGCCGTAATCACTCCCCGCACCAACAATTGCAGGATGTTCGGATTCGCTCCGTCCATAAAGCTTAAGTTGGGTTCGTTCGTAATTTGCAGTGAATCGATGTGGGAACCGTACCGTCTGATGATTTTCCGAATAAGCCCGAGCCAATGATTCATCTCGATGTGCGGTGCCAAAGAGCCGACTGTCAAATCTCCCATTAATCCCAGGCGAACATATTTCTCCACGATCGATAACAGTTTGTCCTCCGAATCGGCGGGCCCCGTATAAACGAGGTACATTCTGGGCAACAATTCGGATTTTCCCTGAAGGCGCTTTAATGCCCGCTGGATTTGCTCATAATCGTCCTGGGGACCGACAGCTAAACCGGTGGGCGTACCGGCAACACTGAGCGGATATATCCCAAACTTGAACCCGGATGAAAGCATGATAAACAATCCTTTTCACCTGATATAGCGGAAAGACCGTTTCACATCCAAGTGTATCCAAATCTTATGCGTCTCAAATCCCCAACGGCTTCAGACCTGTCCAGGCTCTTCTCCCTTCGAAGCATCCGGACCGAATGATCGGACCAAACATCGTAAAGATATGGGGGCGATCGCTTTCATGCAACCACTTTCTGACGTATAAGGAGGCATGCGATGCAAGCAGATCAAGGCGCCTCTTAAAGAACGCACCCCACGGAGAAGCCGGCGTGGCCAATCATGGTTCAAAAATCCTTCCGCCGGTAGAGCCAAGACGACAGGAGCAGGGAGAGGAAAAGCATGATTCCGGTAAAGGCGAGCAAAACGATGACCCAGAAAAGGGAGGGGTACGATTCAAACACCTCCAGGAGGCCCCAGAAGTTGTTTTTGACCCCCATATTGTACAACATCGGCGCAACACCGAAGGCGACGATAAAAGTGACAAACAGGCCGATCTTGACAAAGACGGGACCCAACCAATAATACAGCGGGTAAAAAACCGCCGTGAAACCCCAGATTCCCACAAAGGCGATCAGCAGATCCCAAAAATCTCTTTCGGACGGGAGCGAAAAAAATACATTCACCATCTTCGCCGCGCCGATCAAAAGGGTGCTCACGAGGAGCGTGAAGAGGTATTTGGCCCCAACCACCGCGTTTCGGTCGACGGGAAGACTGTTTACAAAGATGTGGCTGTTGTTTTTTTCTTCCACCGAAATCAATTGAAACGGGATAGTCATCGCGACAATTGCGGCCGCCGGCAACAGCTCGTTGATTTTGATAAACCCGATCAGTAACAGAAAAATCACCGACGCGAGAAAAAATAACAAAAAGGTGCGCAGGGCAAGAAAATCTTTGTAAAGCAGGCTTTTCACCGGACATCACCTCGCGCGTTTCGGGCATCTCCTTTGATGGTGTAAACCATGATCTCCTCCAACGAAGGAGCTTCATACAAAGCTTTGTCCCGGAACGCCGCCCGGGCCCCCTTCGGGTCATCCGTCAGCCCCTCAAAGCCGTAGGGCGTCTCCCGCAGGCCCAGAAACAGCTTCCGCTTATCCACATCCAAAAGCTCCGTCCCTCCCTTGACCACCTGGTAGCGATCCGGTATTTCCTCCTTGGTCAGGCTGAAGCGCAGGCGGCCGTCGTGGATGAAGGTGATGTAATCGGCAATGCTCTCCAAATCCGACGTGATGTGGGTGGAGAAAAAGATCGTTTTCTCCCCGTCCTGAATCAGTTCCGCCATCAGCTCCAGGATTTCATGGCGAACCACCGGGTCGAGGCCGGATGTCGGCTCATCCATGATGATCAGTTCCGCGTGATGGGAAAGGGCCAGGGCGATGGACAATTTCATCTTCATTCCCCTGGACAGATGCTTGATCTTTTTGTGGGGAGGAAGGGAAAACCGCTTCAGGTACCCCTGAAACGCCTCCTCATCCCACCACCGATACAGGGAGGCGGTGATCCGCTTGATCTGATCGACGGTCAGTTCATCGTAAAAGTGATCGTCCGCGTAAACAAAGCCGATGCGCTCCTTGATCTCCTTCTCGTGCGCCCGGTGATCGAGGCCGAACAGTCTGATTTGGCCGGCATCCGGGCGGATCAGGTTCATCATCAGTTTGATCGTCGTCGTTTTCCCCGCCCCGTTCGCTCCGATAAAGCCGTGAATATATCCCTTTTGGAGGGTGAACGACAAGGGACCGAGCCGAAAGCCCGGAAAAGCTTTGCTCACCTGGTCCAATACGGCGACCTCTTCCATGATCTCTCCTCCTTATCCGATCATCGCTCCTCGTACAAGAGGGTCAGCATCTCCTTCAGCTCCTCTAGGGAGATATCCAGCGCTTTGCTTTCCGACACAATCTCGGTCAATCGCTCTTCGATCCACTTCAGCCGCTTCTCCCGGAGAAAGGACCGGTTGTGCCCCGCCACAAAGGAGCCCTTGCCCACCACCGAGGTGATCAGGCCTTCCTTTTCCAGCTCGTCGTAGGCCCGTTTGGTGGTGATCACGCTGATGCGCAAGTCCCTGGCCAGCTGGCGGATCGAGGGAAGGGGTTCCCCCTCCTTCAATTCTCCCCGGAGGATGCTTTCTTTGATCTGCCGCTGAATCTGTTCGTAAATCGGCTCTTTGCTGGTGTTGGACAGAACGATCTTCATGGCTCGTCCTTCTTTGAGCAAGTGATAATATTGAACTAAGTGTTCATATACAATATATACATTATGAACTGTGCTGTCAACCGCGTGAAACAAAAAAGCCGGGGCAACAACTTGCCCGGCTGAATGAAGATCGTATCCAAAGCCGTTTCAATGTACCCGAAAATCCTCTTTTCGCTTTTTCGGCGGCGGACAAACGGTGATGGATTCACGGTTGGACGTGAGAACGCATTCTCCTTGAACCAGCGAGGCGACGACGATGTACTCCCCCGGCGGCAGATCTTCGGGAACCTTCCATTCCGGCTTCAGACCGGTGTCGATCAGGACGGTGACGCCGTTTGGTCCGATATCCCAAGTCCGGTCGCTCCGCCGTTCCATCACTGTCCGCCCCGCTTCGTCTTCCAAACGAACCTCCACGGACACATCGGAAAATTCACGGGGATAATCATTGACGGCCACCATCCGTTTAAACAGGGCAAACCCCGGAAGCACTCGGGTCCTTTCCCTTTCCATGCTGACGAGAAGGGGAGCGTATGCCAAACGCATCGCCCCGTAGCCCTTTTTGGGACGCCGATGAACGTCGACGACCGACCAGGTGATGCCCGGCCAGCAATCCACGAACATGAATTGGAACAAGCCCGTGATTTTCCCCTTGTGGCGCCGGTAATGCTCGATCGCGAATTTCAGCAGCTCCGCCTGGTATTGCTGGCTGTTCTCGATGAAATCTTCCAGGCGGTGTCCCAGTTCGACTCCCGCCACGTGAAACATCTGATCGTACTGGAAATTGTGGTAGGCCCAGACGTCCCAATTGGGCGGCCACAAATCCTTTTCGGCCATCATGGATTTCATGGTCTCATGCGACGGCAACGCCTGGGCACCGAATTCCGTCACGAAGGGAGCGCCGGGCAAGGTGACAAAGTCCCGCATCTCGCCGACGTACCAGCCGGGATACACGTGCTCGGCGTATCCCGAAGATTCCTTCACGATGCGCTTTCCGTCCTCCTCCCGCACCGCATGGGCCAGGAGAGGATCCAGATATTTCTCATTGCTGGACGGCTCATTGTGACAACACCAGAGCAGGATGGACGCATGGTTGTACAATTGATTCACCATGTCCTTGATCTGGGAGACGGCACTTTCGACAAATTCGTCCGATTCCTCATAGGACCATTGCAGGGCAAAATCCTGCCAGACGAAAAAGCCCTGTTCATCGCACGCGCGGTAAAATTCTTCCCTCGTAACGTGCGCGTGAACCCGGATCGCGTTGATATGCGCCTCTCTCATCATCTTTAAATCCCGGGCGAAATCCTTCTCGGTCCACCGGCTCAGCCACTGCGTCGGAATGTAGTTGGTCCCCCGGAGAAATATCTCCCGGCTGTTGAGAAATACTTTCCCGTCCCCGTCCTGGCGAACTTCGCGAAGGCCGAAGCGGAACACCTCCTTTGTCTCCTGCCCATCCACCTCATGGGAGACCACCAAACGGTAGAGGGAAGGATCCCCCTGATCCCAAGTCCACCACAGTTTGGGTTCATCAATGGTGATCGCCGTGTAAAGGGTGTGAACTCCGGGCGGCATGTGCCGGGTGATCACCCGCTCGTAGACGGAGTCGGAGGAGAAGTTGTCCGGTTCAATGCGAAAGCGGACCGTTACCGCCTCTTCCCGAAACGCCGCAAACCGGGTTTCAACCGTGACGACGGCGTCGCGTTCCCTGAGATGCGGGGTGATTTTGCATCGCTCCAGCTTGACGGGCGGTGTCGAGTACAAGCGGACGTCGTTCCAAATTCCTCCCGTGGTTTGATCCTGCCCGGTTTCCGGAAAACAGCCCCCGGGACGGGCATCGTGGTGGCTGAACACTCCCTTGATCAACCGCTTGCGATCCGGCCATACGGTTCCCGGTTCCTCCCGCGGGGAAATCACCTTCGAAACCAGCTCGTTCTCGCCCTCCCTCAGCACGTCGGTCACATCAAACTCATGACATTGAAAGTACCCCTCGTGTTCGCCCACCTTTTTTCCGTTGAGGAAGACCTCGTGAAAATAATCGACGCCCTTGAACTGCAAAAAGTAGCGTTGATCCGGATTCAACCGGTCAATCCGGAAAACCCGCCGAAACCAGACCGGCCCGTGAATCTTCTCAAGCCCTTCCTGCACCCAATTGGAAGGGATCCGGATGGTTCCCTCCCACCGGGGGAACGCCGCATCTTCCGAATCCCCCTCGCCCACCGCATATTCCCACATGCCGTTCAGCAGCAATTCCATGGGAATCCCCTTTCCAGCGTATTTGACTGAACTCGGCTGCGGGCGGATCGATGATCCGCCCGCAGCTTCGATGTTCGATCCTCCCCTCCGGACATGCATCCGGGGAAGATCGGCAACCATCCGCCACCGATTCTCCATGCGTTGTGTTTATTTGAACACCTGGAGCTTTTTGGGCCTTTCCTTTCCATCCATTTCCCTTCAGGCAACGCCGCTCCGGGAAAGATGACCCGCATGGGTCATGGCAACCGCAACTCTTTCAATCACCGGGGCTGTCCAGCGGGACCGCACGCATTGGCGCTATCCTCGGCAGAAACGTCCCGGCACTCGTTGGAGCCGGTTCCGCCCTCGAAGTGGTCCTCGCCCGCGCCACCCGTCAACGCATCCCGACCGGGTCCCGCCGACAGGACATCGTCACCGCGTCCTCCGAAGAGCTGATCTTCACCCTCTCCGCCGTACAGGACATCGTCGCCGTTCATCCCATAGATCCGGTCATCGCCCGCATCACCGTAGATGACATCGTCGCCTCCGCCTCCGTAAATGACGTCATTGCCGCCCAGTCCGCAAATCACGTCGTCGCCCGGGGTGCCGTGGATGACATCATCGCCCGGAGTCCCTACGATGGTGCAGGCGCGCGGATGGGCGTTGAACTCTTCCACCGCCATCGGCGGCCGCAGCCTCTTCTCGAATTGCGGCGTGACAAAGGAGCGACGCAGCATGTCATCGGCCAGGAAGTTGCCGATGGACGCCATGATCATGCCCTGGTCGAGGGCCAGGTAGAAATCGGACACCTCACCGGTCTCGACGTTGACGGAGTCACGGAACCCCCACTTGGTATAGATGTCGAAGTCGCGCTCCAGTCTGGTCAAGTTCTTCACCGTCTCCTCCGGCGCCCACCGGAGTGCCAGGAACGCCGCATGGGGCGTCACGACGCCGTTGGTGTACTCCTCAGGCTTCGGGAGGGGCTTGGGCTCACGTCCCTCGCATCCTTCATAGCCGAAATCCGCGAAGGTGTCGTCGTTGTTCGACGGATAACCGTCGGGATTCATGCCGAGAGCGTCGACCCCGTAAGCGCGGTAGCCCCCTTCCGGAACATCCGAAGGGGAAAAACCCCAATATCCGTAACCGGCTTCAACCATGCCGTGATAAATCTGTGCCCGGACGTACAGCGGGTGATTCACCCGCCAGCTGCCCGGCGCCCATTTCTCCTCGGGCACGAACAGCGGAACCATCAAAGCCTCAAACATGCTGCCGCCCCAGTTGGGCACGATGCGCGAGCCGTTGTACCGGTATGCGCCCTCAAACACATCGACGCCGAAGTACTGCCGGTGGAAGCCCTGCGGCCGCATCTCCTGCCATCCCCAATCCTTGCAGCTGTCGGGAAACGTCCGCCACGCCCCGAAGTAATGCTTCTGCGGCATCTCTCCCTTGGCCATGCCGATGTAGCTGGCGATTCGGATCTCGCCGAGCGTGTCATAGCAGCAATGCTTTTCTCCGGTGCTCGGTACGTAGCTGAACAGAAGACGGTTGGTGTCCGGGTCGTAGAAGATGCTGAAGTCCATGCTGTCGAACAGCGCACCGGCTCGGTGCGACAACTCCGGCACGGACTGTCTCACAAGGTGCAGGCCGGTGGCCAGCCATCCATTGTCCACCGACGACAGGATCGGCGTGAGCGGATCACCGGTGCTCGGCCACTCGGTCAATTTCTCACCCGTCCGGTGGTCGTACCAGTTGTAGTACTGTCCGCTCTCCTTATGGCGCTCCATCTTCTCCAGGGTTCCGAGGGTTTTGGAAAGCCGGGATACGAGCTCCTCGTGATCGATGAAGCCGAGCTTCTCGGCCACCAGCGCGCTCCACATATACGCGCCGATATTCGTCGTAGAGGTTTCCACACTGCGGGTGCCATCGACATGCAGGCGGTCCGCCGGCAAACCGCTTTTCTCATCGGTCATGGCGACAAACGATTCCCAGGTATCCTCGGCGTAGCGAAGCAGGATCTTCTCATAGCGGGAAGATGCGGCAGGGCCTGTCGATACGGCGTCCGAACGCCCGCCGCCGTCATCGATGACGGGCGCGGCCGAGGTCACGTTGAGACTGAAAAGCAAGACGAGGGTTACCAGCAAAACCAGCCATTTTCGCATCCCTTTTCACCTCTTTTTCAATCGACCCGGGTTTATAAGAGGCGGGTTTCTTCTCCCGTGAAACCGCCCTTAGAACGCTCAAACGTCAAGTTTCCCGCCAAAACGTCAGCGTCACGGGCGCATCGATCGGTCCGATGCGAAGTAAGCCCTTTTCCGGCGAACCGCCGATGTTCGCGCGCCACCCGTCTCCCATCCGAACCTTCAGCACCCCGCTTCGTCCCACGGGCTTGACGGTCAGAGATGCACGACCCTCCGCCGATTCCCAATGCGTCATCTCCACGGTGGCGTACTCGATGACCAAATCTTCGGCGATCGGGAAATTTCGAAGATACATCGCCCCCGAACGCGGGGGAAGAACAATTTTTTCCCCATCGAAGAGGGGCCGTCCCCCTTCATACAGGTTGGTTTCCTGCTCCCATTCCGTGTAGTTGTGCACGAAAAGGAAAGACTCACTGCCGTTTCTCCTCTCAATCGCCGACAGATGGGGAGTATCCGCCGAAAGATGAGGCCGGATTCCGACCCGTTCCGCGACGGCCCGGATGACGTCCAGTTGGTAGTCGAAATCCTGTCCGATCGCAATTCCCAATACCAAAACCTCTCCGCTTCCCGCCTTCTTGTGGTACGCCGCCGTCTCCCGACGGTTTTGGCGCGTACAGAGAGCGATCGGCTCCCCTTCGTACCTCTCAAATCGCAGCCGCTGCTTGACCGCAATCGATTCCATCCCCAATACGTCGACCACGTCATTTCCGGGGATCACTTCCCACTTCCCGAGTTCCAGGCGATCGGCCAGAATGCGGCAGGGGTTTCCCTCCAAATCGTGCGTCGGAATTTCGGGGTAAAGGACCAACTTCCCCCCTTCCTGCACATAGCGAGCCAAACGCTCCTGCAGATCGGGATCCATATAGGAGGTGGAAAAGACCCACAGGGTGGGGATCTCTTCAGCGGAAAAAGGCTTCAGCAAATCGACGGCGTCAAAGGAGATGTTGGCGGCCGACAGCAACCGCAGGATCCCGTCAAAGGCGAAGTGCTCCCGTTTAAAGGAAAGTTCGTCCATCCGGGGACGGAAACGGGGTTCCACCACATCCGTCAAGTAATCGTCCGGGTTGAAACCGACGTGGGTGTGAACCACCTTCTGCGCCCTGACCAGCCTGTTTCCGACGGTCTTGAGCATTCGGCCGAGATGCCGGGCGGTTTCATATTGAGGGCGCGGCCGTCCCTTCGAATCGACCGGCGCCTGCCACTCGTGGCGGCGGCCGAAAATCCCGATGTCCTCGTAGTTCTCGCCGGCGGTAAACATATAGTAGTTCAACGCCTTCATCCCGTGAGCGATGCACGTCCGGGTAATCAAGTCGAGGTCCTGCGGATAAAGCCGCGGCCTGTCCGCCAGGCGGCCCGACTGGAATTCCGCGGAGAACAGGGGCTGCTCCTTTCGGGAAACCGCTTGCGTGTACACGGAAGCCAGGACGAGATCGTGAAAATTGTCGTAACCCACGTGGCCGGGATAAAAGTCGCCGGCCAACACCGCTTTTTCGATGGATGCAGCTTCGCAGAGTTGGGACAGGCCGATCGGGTAGTCCACCCCCCGGCTGTAGATGGAATAATCCTTGAATCCGTGAACATTGACGACGAAAGGAACTTCGATGCCGTCCTCTTCCGCGAAGCATTTCAACTGATCGATGTACTCCCGGAAGTACCTCCGCCAAAATCGCCGCCATTCGTAATGAAGGGAAAGGGAATCGTCACCCGCTCCCTTTCGAAACGATTCGATCCAATGCGAAAAAGAATCGGCATCCGTGCCGTGTTTTTTGTTCAACGCATGGACGGTTCCGTATTTTTCCTTCAGGTATCGCTCAAATGCGGCGAGGGTTACTTCGTTGAAATCAGACGTGTTGGAAACCCAGTGAAGCATCCCCACTTCGTTGCACAGTTGATACAGGATGACGGGCCCCCCTCGGGTGTGCTGCATCGGAGCGATTACCCGGTTCACTTCGCGGTACCACCGCCGGACCTTCTCGAGAAAGAGGGGGTGTCGGTAAGAGACGACGCGCGTGGGGTGATCCGTTCCATCGGCCCTCTTGGCGACGACCTCCGGATACCGTTCAACCAGCCACGAAGGAATCCCCTCGAAGCGGATTTCCGCCATGACATAGGGACCGGGACGAACGAAGCAATATAGCCCCTTTTCTCTCACCAGCTCGAGGAATGCTTTCAAATCCTTTTCCCTTCTCGTCCGTCCGGCCAGGTCGATATCGCCCTCTTCCCTTTCATGCCACACCCACGGAACGTAAGTGCTGACCAGATTGCATCCCGCTTGGGCGATCATCTCCAGCCGCTGCTCCCACTCTTCGCGCCTCACCCGGAAATAATGCAGTTCTCCGCCGAAGAGGAAAGTCTCCTTACCATCGATCACAAACCTTCCCTTTTCCACACGGACTGAATTCAATACCATCCACTCCTATGATCCGAATCATTTATATTGCACAAGCTGTGTTCCTGCCTGGATAAAATACTTTTGCCCGATGAAGTAGGCGATGACGGAAGGGAGGGTAAACAGGGTTGCCGCCGCCATCAACAGTTCCCATTGAGCGCCATGTTGCTGAAGAAACCCTTGCAGTCCCACCGATATGGTCCACAGCCGTTCATCGTTCAGATAGATCAGCGGACCGAAAAAGTCGTGCCAGACCCCCTGGAAGGTAAAAATGGCGATCGCCGCCAGGGGAGGCATGAGAAGCGGAAGCATGATCTGCCAGTAGATTCGGAACTCCGAGGCGCCGTCGATCCGGGCCGCATCCGACAACTCGTTCGGAATCCCCAGAAGGAACTGGCGCAACAGGAAAATGTTGAAGGACGATCCGAGAAAACTGGGAATGATCAGCGGAAGGTAGGTATTCACCCAACCCAACTTCGCAAAGATGATGTACATGGGAATCATCGTCACCTGGGGAGGCAGGATCACGGTGGCCAAAACCAGCGCAAAGACGGCTCCTCTCCCCCTCCAGCGAATCTTGGCCAGCGAATAGGCGACCAGCGGCGCCGAAAACAGATGGCCGACGATATTGGCAATGACGAGAAACAGCGTGTTAAGCACATAACCGAAAAAGGGCATCGACTGAAACGCGCGCGCATAATTGCTCCATTGGAGCTCTTCCGGCCACAGCTTGGGCGGCAGGGAAAAGATCTCCTGGGGCGTCTTCAGCGAGTTCAAAAACAACCAGACAAAGGGAAACAGAAAGATCAACCCCACCAGGGATAAGAAGACATGGGGCAAAACGGTGCGCTTCAGATGATACGCAAGACTTCGACGTTTTCCTGCGGCCTTCGATTGATCCCTCGTCATCTTCCTATTCACCCCCGTAATACACCCAACGGAGTGATGTTTTGAAAATGATGAGGGTGATCAGCATGACAATCACGAACAAGATCCACGCCAATGCGGATGCATACCCCATGTTCAGGTTGACAAAGGCTTCGCGGTAGAGATTGACGGCGTAGAACAACAAGGACTGATCCGGTCCCCCGGTCGCTCCGTCGGCGAAAATAAAGGATTCGGTAAAGATTTGAAAAGCCCCGATCAAGCCCATGATCAGCTGAAACAGGGTGACCGGCGACAGCGCCGGAAAAGTGATGTGACGAAACCGATCCCAGGCGGTGGCGCCGTCGATCGCCGCCGCTTCATACAATTCCTTCGGGATTCCCTGCAGTGCCGCCAAATAAATGAGCGCCCCTCCTCCGGTTGCCCACAGGCCCATGATGATCAGCGAGGGTTTGGTGAGCGCCGGATCCATCAGCCAAGCCTGATCCGGCAAGTTGAGTCCCCTCAACATCTCGTTCAGAATGCCGTATTGGGGATTGAAAATCCACAGCCACAGGATGGAGTTGGCGACCACCGGGATCGCCACCGGCAGGTAATAAAGCGTCCGGTACAGGGCAATTCCCTTCACTTTCATATTGAGGAGCAAAGCGATCAGCAAGCTGACCGTCAAATGGAAGGGGACCGCGATAAACGCCATGAAAAACGTGTTGGAAAGGGATTTGTAAAAGGATGGATCCTCCAGGATTCTCCGATAGTTTTCCAGCCCGACCCACCGGGGTTCATTGAACAAATCGTATTCCGTCAGGCTGTAGTAGAAAGACTGGGCAAAGGGAATCAACGTCAGAAACAGAAATCCAATGATGAAGGGGGAAGCGAATGCCAACCCCAGCCACAGACTCCGCCATTCTCTTTTTGCCATGTCTCCTCATCCCCCTGAGATGACGACGACGAAAATCGTGCAATCGATGTTCATTTTTGCGCTGCGGAGACCGGCAAAGGTGAATGCGGCTCCTGATCAAACTCCGGCCCTGCGCAGGACAGATCGGGCTGTCCTGCGCAAAGGGGATCCGGAATCCGCATTCAGTTCCTTGCACGCCGGGTCTTCCGCCCTTCCCCGTAAGCGACGATACCGTGATGCCGTCCCAAACGACCGGCTGCTCTACTTCATCGTTTTATCCGCGATGGGCTGGATTTTCTCCGCGATTTTTCTCATCCCTTCATCAAGGGAAATTTTTCCCCGCAGGATTTGATCCATCTGCTTTTGGATCTCATTCAGATATTCTTCCTTGAACGGAAGAGACGGAAGCGGCTTCAATTCGTGCTCTTTCGCGTATTTTGCAAACCGATCAAATCCGGGCACCTTGTCAAAGGCGGGGTCGTCCACCGCACTTTTGCGGGGTGCCAGATTGCCGAGAGCCACGTCGAATTTGAGCATCTGTTCCTTGGCGGTCAGCCATTTGAGGAATTCCCAGGCGGCGTCGGGGTTTTTGGCCCCCTTCGGAATATAGAGCAGGTTGACGTTCATATATCCGACCTTTTTCGCTTCCGGATGCTTTTCGTCATGGGGAATGGGAGCGATTCCGTAATTCAGATTCGGCGCAAACCGATCGATGTGCGTGGCCAGCCACTCTCCGTCGATCGTCATCGCGCACTTCCCGATGAAAAAGGGGTTTTGAGGCGAATCGTACTTGCCGAAACCGGATTGGAAGCGATCCATGTTTTGGGCACCGTGGCGCTTCCAGTTGTCCGCGACCAGCTCAACCGAGGACCGGAATCCCGGATCGGTCGGGGTCACCTTTTTGTCCTTCGGATCCCACATCTTTCCTTCGAAGGAATACATCCAGATGTACTGCTGGTGGGCTCCGGTACAGAGTCCCAACCGTTCCAGGCGCCCCTTCGCATCCGTCTTGTCCAGTTTTTCGCTGTATTCCTTAAGTTCCTGAATGGTTTCGGGAGGCCCGTCCAATCCCGCTTCCTTCAGAAGGTCTTCGTTGTAATACAGCATCCAGGTGTTCATCCCGAGGGGCAGGCCGTACGTCTTCCCCTCGTACTGCACCGCTTCCAGCGCGCCCGGCAAAAAATCGCTCAGATCATAGTTATCCTTTTCAATGTAGGGATCCAACGGCTGCATCGCGCCCTTGTTCGCCCACGAGGCGAGCCGGTTCTCATCGTAATGGACCGCCAGATCCGGCGGGTTGCCGCCCACAATCGCCGTCAACTGCTTTTGCAGATCGCCCTGACTCAAACCCTCCACCTGGATCTTGTCCTGGCTGGAGTTGAACTCGTCGATCAGCTTCTCCATCTGCTCCGCCTCGGCACCCTGCCATGTGTACCAAAACTTCACCACCGTTTTCCCTTGCGCTTGATTGGGTTCCGCGCAACCGGCCAGGATCGTGGCCGCGATCAGACACACCGCCAGAACCGGCGCAAAGGGTTTGATCCTCTTCATCATCCCGCCTCCTTTAATGCGCTTTTCGGGATTGCCCTGCGGAAAAATGCTCCGCGGACATCGGAAATAATCGGAGAACCGCCCACATCGACACCAGGCAAACGACGCTTCCGCTCAAAAACGGGATCAATCCGGGGAACACCGCGTTGACCAGGGCGATCATCGCGATGCTCGCGAGCAGGAACAAAGTCAGCAGAGGCTGTTTCATCCCCGCAAACAGGGCCAGACGGACAATTTCCCGTTTCCTCAGTCGGAGATGGACAGACAGAGGAAAAGCATACAAAAGCACCACGAGATACAAGAACCCAAAACCCAGTGCGGCGAAAGAAAGGAGATCAAAGAACGGATGGTTGAAACTCCGCATCAAACGGATGTCGACATAAAGGAGAATGCCGACAGCCAAGAGGAAATACCCCAGCAGGTTGGCATCGATCCAATTCTTTCGGCAGCTTCTCCAAAACGCGTGAAAAACCTTGAATTCTTGCCCGTTCAACCACCCCCGAACCAGAGTAAACATGGCTGAAGTGGCCGGAAAAAATCCCAGAACCCCCAAGCCGAGGAAGGTAAATAACAGCCACAGCAAATTGACATAGGCCAAGCGCATGATCCATTCACACATTTCGTAGGCTCCACCGATCACTCCCCTCCATTCCATTTCCCATCCCCCCCGATATGGATGGATTGCCGCCGCAAGACTCGCGGATGATCAACTCCGTCTCCAACATCACGGATCGAACGCTCCGGTCTTTCTGGAACAACCGGAACAGAAGGCTGGCAGCCATGGATCCCATGTCGTACATGGGTTGCCGAACGGTGGTCAAGGCAGGCCGAACATAACGGGCGAGCTGAATATCGTCAAATCCGACGATGGCCACCTCTTGGGGCACTTTGATTCCCCGCTCCTCCAGAGCCTCCATCGCTCCGATGGCCATTTCGTCGTTGGCGGAGAAAATGGCCTCCGGCAACAGATCCTGAGCGGCCAGCAGTTTGACTGCCTGATATCCTCCCTCCTTGACGAACCTGCCTTGCAGACACCACTTGGGTTCCACTTTGAGTCCTTGGGCCTTCAGCGCGTCTCGATATCCGAGAAACCGCTGCTGATTATCCGTTGAATTGCTGGGCCCTCCCAAATAACCGATGCGGCGGTATCCCTTTTTCAACAGGTAACTCACCGCCTCAAAGGCGGCTTTCCGGTTGTCCACCCCGACACTGTAGATATGGTCCGCTTCCATCTTCCGGTCGAGAACGATGATGGGGAAATCGGGGCGTGCCGCCTTTCGAATCATCTCGGTGGAAATATTGTGAGCCATGATGATCATGCCGTCCGTCCGCTTCTCCTGAATGTAGCGGACGGATTTCGGATTTTCCCCGACGGCGCTGAGGGCCACAAGATCGTATCCGTTGGAGGCTGTCACATCCTGAATGCCTCGAATCAACTCCGAATAGAAGGGACCGGCCAAATCGGCGAGGATCAATCCGATCGTGTAGGTTTTGCTTGATTTCAGATCCCGGGCAATGCCATTGGGCTGATAGTTCAACTGTTTGGCCGCTTCCAGCACTTTTTTTCGGGTTTCCTCCCGGACATGGGGTTGATTGTTCAGGGCGAGGGAAGCGGTGGAAATGGAGACCCCGGCCAATTTCGCTACATCCTTGATCGTCGCCAACTGGTCATCTTCCTCCGTTTATCAAATATCGAAACGTTTTTGTTTAAAAACAGACAATATTCAGCTCGCATATTCGACATTTATTTAAAACGTTTCGATCTGATTGTAACAGAAATATTCTGTAATTGGCAACGGCTTTTTATTCCCTCCATTTTCTCAATAATGAAAAAATGGATGCGGCTGGACGGTGTCGCCTTCCCGTCACCGACAGAAGCGCGAAAAAAACCGCCCCCCGGGCGGCAAGCATTGAAAACTCGCTCTATATCCGTGCTTTCACTCCAATCCTTCCCACCGGTTTACCACTTTGAGATGGGGATGGATTTCGTATTCGGCGGGAGTGATCGATTTCAAATCTTCCAACGCCAGGTGATCCCCGATCTCGACGAGGATCATTTTTCCCCTCTCAAAGCGGAATACCGCGTGCTCCGTCACCAACACATCCACTTCTTCCCGGGCGGTTAAGGGATACGTGCACTCCGGAAGGATCTTCGGCTGTCCATCCTTGGTCTGATGTGTCGTGGCCACGATCACCCGCTTGGCCCCCACCACCAGATCCATCGCTCCCCCCACGCCGAGGATCGGTTTTCCCGGAATGGCCCAGCTGGCCAGATCCCCTTTCTGGCTGACCTGGAGGGCCCCGATGACCGTGGCGTCCAGATGTCCTCCCCGCATGATGGCAAAAGAAAGGCCGCTGTCGAAATAGGAGGCGCCGGGGAGTTCCGAGACCGGATGGCGGCTGGCGTTGACCAGCCGCGGATCAGCCTGATCCGGCGGAGGGGTGGGACCCACTTCCAGCATGCCGTTTTCCGTGTGGAAGTGGACGGTCACCCCCGGCGGGATGTAATCGCCGACCAGTGTGGGGATCCCGATGCCCAGATTGACCACATCCCCGTCCTTGAGCTCCCGCGCCGCTCTTTTGGCGATGCAATGTCGTATCCGTTCCTTCCGGTTCATTGACCTCACTCCGTCACCAAAATATCGACAAAGACATGGGGGGTGACAATCGCCTCCGGATCCAGACTGCCCGCGGGTACGATCTCATCCACTTCCGCGATGACCCAATCGGACGCCATGACCATCAGCGGATTGAAGTTGCGGGCCGTTTTGTAATACACCAGATTCCCCAATTCGTCCGCCTTGTGGGCCCGGATCAGGGAGACGTCCCCCCTGAGCGCCCGTTCCAACACGTACGGCCTGCCGTCAAAGTACCGGATCTCCTTCCCCTTGGCCAGATCGGTCCCGACCGACGTCGGCGTGTAGAAAGCGGGAATGCCGCTGCCTCCGGCACGGATGGCCTCACAGAAGGTTCCCTGGGGAAGCAACTCCACTTCAATCCTTCCGTCATGGTACGCCTCCACCACATCCGGGTTGGTAGTGAAATAGGTCCCGACCGCCTTCTTCACCATGCCCGCCTGGACCCATTTCCCCAGAGACCGCCGCTCGATGTTGTCGGAGATCACCGTCAGGTCCCGGACCCCCGCCCTCTCCAACGCATCGATGAGGCGCAGAGGAGCGCCGGACAAGCCGAATCCGCCCACCATCACGGTGGAACCCGATCGGATGAGACGAACCGCTTCCTCGGCCGTTTTTCGGATGGCTGGCACCTTTCCCCTCTCCTTCCTTCCGGACAGCCGATTGTTTGTCTGCTTTTTGTGGATATGTTCACATTTTCGTTTTGGAAGTTTCCCAATCTGCAATCCATTATAAGGAGTTACCTGTCAATCATATGTGATAAATTTCACATGTTGTGGTTGTTCACAGACCTGTCCGTGGCATTTTTTTGTCCGTGGACTTCCCCGCAAAAAGCAAGTCCGGAAGCGCTGCAGCGCCTCCGGACTTGCGGTTTCGTTTTCAGCTTCGGGGGATTCTCCCCCCTTCTGACGGTGGATCGCGCCTTCACCGCTACCTTATTCACATTCTCAAGCCGATCATGTTTCCGGACTCATATCGGCGCAATCCTTTGCGGAACAGCCATACAGACGCAAGAAGGAAAAGCATGGAGACCCCGGTCGCCCACAAGGCGAGCGACCAGCTGAAATCGCGGATGAGGGTCACCGGCATCGAACTGATCAACCCCGCCGGCAGAACGGTAAACAGCAGGATCCGCGTGACTCCGCTGAAGATGTCGATGGGATAGGTGGTAAAGGTGATCAGGGCGATCTGCACCTGCTGGGCGATCCCCTCGGCGTTGCCGATGACAAAGGCCAAACACTGCACCAGGATCATCACGCCCAGGACGATGATTCCTCCCAAAAGTTGCGCCGCCAGGAACTTCACCAGATCCAGCCATCCCTCTCCGACGGCGGCGAACAAAATCCAGGCGAACAGGATATCTCCCCAGGCGGAAAAGTTCATCCGGCTGATCAGGATGTGAAGGAGCACGGGTTTGGGCATCGTCAGATAAAGGTCCAGGTGACCGTTGGCGATCATGTGGGCCAGACGAAAAACGTTGCCGAAAAAGGCGCTCACCCACCCCACCGCCCCGGAGGCGATGGCCCACAACCAGAGAATATCCTCCATGGACCAGCCCTTCACCACCGGAAACCGGCTGAAATAGAGCCACCAAAACACGATCCAGACGCTGTTGTTGAGAAGCATCGCCCCCGCCTGGGCCAGGAAGCTGGCGCGAAATTCCATCGCCCCTTGCCAGTTCGCCCGCCAATAGGCCCACAGGAAGCGGAGAATCACCCACCCCTTTTTAACCGCCGTTGAGATCAAGGTTCCGCACCCCCCGTCGGTAGATGACCCCCATCAACCCGAGGGAGAAGAGCGCCCAGCCGATCTGCTTCAGCCACAGGCTCCACCACAAGCCGCCCGGTTCCGTCACCATCATTTTGGCGGGCAGATAGATTACCGCCTGAAAGGGAAGAACGTGGGCCAACCGTTCAACCGATTCCGGAAAAATCTCCAGGGGAAGCATCATCCCGCCCAGGGTCATGAGCAGGCGGGTGTAAATCAGATGAAAGCCCTGCACCTCTTCAAACCAGAAGGCGAAGAGGGCGATGCACATCGTGAAGCTGAAATGGATGACGAGCGACACGGGCAGAAAGAGGAGAAATCTCCCCAGCTGCCCGGGCCCCACCTCCGGCGGGCCGAACAGGAGAAACACCAGGGCGCCGCCGATGGCGAGATTGATGGACAGGCGCAGGATGAATTCGGCGAGATAGGCGCTGAAGTGGGCGCCCACATAGCTGAAGGGACGGATCAGGGTTACGGCCACCTGTCCGCTTTTCACCTCCTGTTCCACCCTCTCCACCAGCGGCGGATAAGCCATCATCATGGACTCCGTCACCGTAAGGTACCACATCATCATGGGAAGGGAAAAGCCGGCGATTCGGTCCTTGCCTGTCACCTCGTAGGTGACTCCCCACAATTGGGTGAAGATAAACAGAACGACGATCAAAAACAGGGTCCGGATCAGAAAGTCCTGGATGTAAGCGAAATGGTTTTTCAGATGGATCCGAAACAGCCCGACATATTTCCTCCCCTTGCGCAGGTAAGAAAAAATCGACCCGCTTTGCAACGCTTCACCCCCCTTTCGCCTCGTAGAGCGTCGTGATCACATCCTCCATCGACGGATCCTCCACGTTGATGTCCAAAATCGGATACCGCTCGAGCAGTCGGCCGATCGCCGCCTCCACCGATGTCTTCAGGATATCCACCTTCAACTTCAGCCCTGTTCCCTTTTGCTTCAGCACCTCCGTCCCCGGAAGGGTGAAGTCGTCCGGTTCCGCCCCCAGTTTCAGATGGACGATCTTGTACTTCAAGACATCCCGCTTCAATTGATGCACCGGAACGTCCATCACCACCTCTCCGTGATTGATGATGATCGCCCGGTCGCACAACTCTTCCACATCCCCGGTGTCGTGGGAGGTGAGAAAAACCGTCACCCCCTCTTTCCGGTTGAAGAGGCGCATCATCTCCCGGATTTTTTGCTTCACCACCACGTCCATCCCGATCGTCGGCTCATCCAGAAACAGAATCTCCGGTCGGTGCAGCAGCGCCACCGCCATCTCGCATCGCATCCGCTCTCCCAGGGAGAGCTTTCGGACCGGCGTGTGCAGATAAGGCTCCAGCCCGAACATCTCCACCAGTTCGTCGCGCCGCTCCCGGAAGGGTTTCGCCGGCAGTTCATAAATGTCGGCCATCAGGGCGAAGGTGTCGGCGGGAGGGAGATGATACCACAGCTGCGACTTCTGGCCGAAGACCGTCCCGATGCGGAAGGCCAGGCGGGCCCTTTCCCTCTGCGGCACCATCCCGAGCACCTCCAACCGGCCGGAAGTGGGATGCAGGATCCCCGTGAGCATCTTGATCGTCGTCGACTTGCCCGCCCCGTTGGGCCCCAGAAAGGCCACCGTCTCCCCCTTTTCGACCCGGAAGCCGATGCCGCGGACCGCTTCCTTCTCAACCACGTCGGGTTTTACCAGCGATTGAAGGCTGCCCCAAAACCCCGGCGCCTTCCGCTTCACCCGAAAGGTTTTCGTCAGATTCTCCGCTTGGATCACCGTCATGGAACATCCCCCCTGAAACCATTTGGAAAACGCGCTTCATCCCCCAAGATCCTCTGCTTCGCGGATGAAACGCATCCCCTTCCCCGCGCGTCCCCTCCTGCGCTTCATCTCTTTATCGGACTAAAACAAAAAGCCCTTCGCCGGTTCCCATTGGGAACCTGCCGCGAAAGGCTTTTATCCTTACGGTGTGACGCAATCTGCGCCTGGTGTCGCTCGGACCGGACCCGTCCGCTCGGCGGACGGCGGAACCCTAGACACCCTCCCCAATTGTTACGATGATTATACACACCGGAGAAAAGATTGGCAAGAGGATTGTTCCCGTTCCGCGGGAATCATCTCCTCAAAGCGATGATCAAGGCATGGGCCTCCGCAGCCAGCCTCTTTCGCGCGCGGTCCGTCACGCGATCCTTCATCCCCTTATCGTTCAGGTGCTTGAGAAAATCCTCCATGTGCTTGACGGCCTGTTCGGTGTGCCCCTTTTGCTCTTGGCGGCCGGCCTGCTTCAGGCTGCGGGACAATTGCCTGGCCAGCGGATCTTTCAGCTCCCCGGATCGCTTGTAATCCCGGATCAGCTGGTCGACCGCTCCGAAAAAGCGATTCACGTCGTCATATCCGAGCAATTCCACTTCGGCCAGCCTCGTGGAATCGGCCCCGTTGTTTTCGGTGATTTCCAGCCTGTAATGGGAATACTTGCCGGGATGTCTCACCTCAAAGGCCCGGGTTTGGCGGCGCCACTGGAAGGATTCCCCGCTTCTTTCATCCAGCACGGTCCAGTTTCGGCCGTCCCTGGAGCCTTTAAGCACCCAGCTCTTCGGATCTCCCACCGGGGATCCGTCTCCGGATGTCAAGGTGTACATCCTCACCTTCTCCGGACCTTCCGCAAATCGCCATTCCACCCGGGGGGAAGAGGTGTCAAAGGTCATATGGGTGTCCGAGGAATCGTCGAACAACCCTTCGGCATCACCGCCTCCTTCCGAGCGATCCGTCAAATCCCTCATCGGGCGGGGCATCAGGGAGGACCCGTCGGTGGAGGGGGCGGTGATGGACGGCGGAAGGGCCTGCTCCCCGGTCCCCCATTTGGAGGGTTTGGGGCCCATTTCGAAATCCAGCGTGGCTCCCCGGATCAGGTCGAAATGGGAAAGGGTGGTTTTGTTGTATTCGACGCCGTTCAGTTTGACCCTTTGGATGTATTTGTTCCTGTCGCTGACCTTCGGGGCGTTGATGACGATCTTGTTGCCGTTTTCCAGGTGGATGGTCATTTTCTTGAAGTAAGGGGCGCCGATCACATATTCCGGCGTTCCCAGCCGCAGCGGATAAAAACCGGCCGCACTGAAGATGTACCAGGCGGACATTTCTCCGTTGTCTTCATCTCCGGGGTATCCCTGCCCGATTTCGCTGCCGATGTAAAGCCGGGACAGGACCTCCCGCACCTTCTCCTGGGTTTTCCAGGGCTGGCCGGCATAGTTGTACATGTAAAGGATGTGATGGGAGGGCTGATTGCTGTGGGCGTACATGCCCATCCGGACATCCCTTGCTTCCCTCATCTCGTGGATGACACCGCCGTAATGCCCCTTAAACTTCGGCAGGGCCGTCTCCGGTGTGCGGAAGAACTCATCCAGCTTGGCGGCCAGCGCCTCCCTTCCCCCGTAAAGATTGGCCAATCCCTGGCCGTCCTGCGGGGCGTGAAAGGCCATGTTCCAGGCATTGGTCTCCGTATAATCCCTTCCCCACTCGCGGGGATCGAAGTCTTCGGGTGAGACGCGCCACGCGCCAGAAGGCGTCCGGCCCATGAAGAAATTCACATTCGGATTGAACATGTGCACATAGTTTTGGGCCCTGTTTAAGAAGTACAGGTAATCATCCTTGTATCGGGAACGATCGGGATCGTCCCCGTCTCCCCGCTCATACAGGGCCTTGGCCAGATTGGCGATGCCGAAGTCGTTGATATAGCCGTCCATCGCCCAGGACATGCCCTCCGGCGTGGAGGTGTCGGTGTATCCCTTGAAAATGGAGGTGACCAGGCCCTTTCTCCCCGTTCCCGGGTCGGGGCTGACCGCCGTGGCATTTTTCACCGCCGACTGGTAGAAGCTTTTCACATCAAAGTTCGTCACCCCTTTGATGTACGCATCGGCGAAGGCGATATCCGAGCTGGTCCCCACCATCAGGTCCGCATATCCCGGGGAAGACCAGCGGGCGATCCAGCCGCCGTCCCTGTAATGCTGGACAAAGCCGTCGATCATCTCCCCCGCTTTGGTGGGTGTCAGCAGGACGTAGGCGGGCCACGCCGTCCGGTAGGTATCCCAGAAGCCGTTGTTCACATAGACTTTTCCCTCCACGATTTTGGCTCCCGTCTTTGTGGGCGTATTCTCCCCGACCGGCGGCGAAAAGGGGCTGGCATACTTGTAAACGGGCTTGTCCGCGGTGCCGACGTTTTCGTACGCGGAATTGGGGTACAGGAACAGGCGGTACAGGTTGGAGTACAGCGTCACCAGATCCTCTTCGGACGCACCTTCCACCTCGATGATCTTCAGCTTGTCATCCCACAGTTTCTGGGCCCTTTCCCTGACGGTTTCCAAGGTGTCCGCGGGGGAGATTTCCTGTTTCAGGTTTTTCTCGGCCTGCGCCACGCTGATGAGGGAGGTGGCAATCCGCATCGTCACCGTCCGATCGCCCTGGCCGGTGTCAAACCGGTAATAGGCCATCACATCATCCCGGCCGTGACCGGAAATCCGGCCGCTCTCGAGAACCGGTTTGTCGAATTCCGCGTAAAAGAACATCCGCGTGGCACCCGTGGACAATCCGCTTTTTACATCGGAGAAGCCGGTGATCGCGCGCTTCTCCGGATCCAGCCGGATGCCGCCGCTATTGTTCACATTGTCGAAGATGAGGGTGGATCGATCCCCCTTGAACGTGAACCGGAACAGGGCGGCGTGATCGGTGGGAGCGATCTCCGTCCGGATGCCGTTCTCGAAGGTCACGCTGTAGTAATGGGCCTTCGCGATTTCATTCTCCCGCTGGAAGGGCAGGGCCCGGTCACTGCGGCCGGCCTCCGGAACCCCTTCGGCGGAATCCGAGGGCATCACCTGAAAGGTCTGGCGGTCACCCATCCAGGGGCTGGGTTCGTGGCTGAGTGAAAAGGCCTGAATTTCCGGGAGATTGTCCTCGTTGTTCTGCTCGTGGTACTGATACAACCAGCTGGTCGAACCCGCATCGGTCACCGGCGTCCAGAAGTTGAAGCCGTGGGGGACGGCGACGGCCGGGAAGGTATTTCCCCGGGAAAAGGTGCCGTTGGAATGGGTGCCCCGCAGGGTGTTCACGTAATCGGAGGGCCTGGATGCGCTTAGCTTTGCCGGATTCCCCTCGATTCGGATATCGTCGATGTGCCCCCGAAATACGGCAGGTCCCTTCGGATTGTCATAGGCCACCAGGATGCGCTTGATCCTTTTTCCGGCAGCCACTTTGCCGATGTGGGCCTTTTTGAAGTTCCATTGATGCGGGTACAGCGTTTTCGACTTGCCCTGATCCCGCGGGTTCAGCTTCACCCCGTGTTGATCCACGGCCCCCAGTTCGCTCAAATAGGTTCCGTCCGAAAAGGCGAGATCGACGGCGGCATAGGTGCTGGCATACTCCAGGTGATCCTTGTCCGTAAATTCCGGGAAAATGTGATAGGACAACCGGGTGTCGGGGGTAACCAAAATGTCCACTTCGTAAATCTTGTTGTAGGAGTAGGCCCTGCCTTTGGCGACATGGGTGCCGTAGTAGGTCAGGGCGCGGCGACCGGTCCAGCCGGCGTTCCGCTTGGCGGTGTAAGCCTTGGACGGACCCGATGCGATATGGGATTTCATATCGGAAGGCGGGGGCGGCGGCACTTCGATGCCGTTGGAAAGCTGCAGCTCCGCCAGCTGCGTGATATTGGCGCCGGCATTCCGCGTAATCTCCAGGCGGTAATAGGAATACTCGGTGTCATTCTCGAATTCGTACACTTTGGTCTGGAAGCGTTCGTCAAAGCGCTCTCCCTCTCTCCGGTCCAACACGGTCCAGTTTTCCCCGTCCTCGGAACCGGAAAGGGTCCAGTCGCGGGGATCCCGCTCCGGGTAGTCGTTGGCCGAGGTCAGCGCATATTTCACCACCGCTTCCGGTTCGGAAAGCCGGAGCTCGATCCAGGCCGTGGGTTCAAAGGCGAGCCATTTGGTGGTCACATCGCCGTCGATCAATTGCTGATCCGTTTCATGGGGCGGGTTGTTGGCACTGGCCTTGATCTCTTTCACCTTCTCGGTGATATCCCCCGGGATGCGATCTTCGGGGACAATGTGACCGTCAACTCCCTTCGCCCTTTTATTGCCTTTCAAATCGGTTTCAACCGTATTTTCCCAGGTCAAATCATCCACTTCAAAGGACGAGAAAAAGTCGGTTTGAACCTCCCGGGCCGACGCCGCCGGGGGAGGGGGAACAAGCGACATTTGCAACAGAAAGACAACCATCACCAATGCGCTGAAAGCCTTCCTCGCACCCACTCTTTTCATCGCCGCACCTCCGGGGACAAGGGTTGTCAAAGGGATTCGACGCCTGTCCAGTTGGATAATGTTTTAATCAAATGGTACTAAATTTTTAATTGTTTGTAAATATCGGCCGCATGTCTTCCGGTTGACCGCCTCCCGCCCGTCGGCTGCCGGAAACCCCCGCTGCGCTGCTCCCGCCCGCCGACTGTTCACCGGCAAAAAATGAACGCGGCAAAAGGAGTTCCGCCGCATGACGGGGAAAATGGATAAGGAGGACAAGGAACACAAGCGTCCGCCCTTTTCGGAATTGAACGTCACGGTTGAACATTCCGCCGAATGAACGCGGCGGTTTGGGAGGAACCGCGATGATCAAACGGGATTACGAAGAGTACCGCCGCGCCTTTGAAGGCGTCCCCAAACCCTTTGCCTACCTCGACCTGGATCTCCTCTCGGAAAACATCCGCAACATCGCAGGGAAATGCGGCGATAAAACCCTCCGCCTCGCCAGCAAATCCCTGCGCAGCGTCCGGGTCATCCAGTTCGTGCTCCAAGCCTCCGACCGCTTCCGGGGCGTCATGTGCTTCACCGTCCCCGAAGCGGTGTATCTCGCCGAACAGGGGCTGGACGATCTGCTCGTCGGGTATCCCGCCTGGGAGCCGGAGCACCTCCGGCAAGCGGCGCGGAAGATCGCGGACGGCCGCCGCATCACCCTGATGGCGGACTCGGCCGAGCATATCGACCATCTGGAGGCGATCGCCCGGGAGACGGGCGTGCGCATCCCCGTCTGTTTGGACATCGACATGTCCGTCTCCTATCCCGGCCTCCACTTCGGCGTCCGGCGGTCCCCCCTCCGAACCGCGGAGGAAGCGCTGGCGCTGGTCCGACGGATCGCCTCCTCGCCCCACCTCCTGCTGGACGGGCTGATGGGTTACGAAGCCCAGATCGCCGGGGTGGGCGACCGCTATCCGGGCGCCTGGGCCAAAAACCTCCTCGTCCGCATGCTCAAACGGCACTCCGTCCGGGTCGTGGCGGAGAGGCGGGGGGCACTGGTTCAGGCCGTCCGCGATCTGGGAATCCCCCTCCGCTTCGTCAACGGGGGAGGGACGGGAAGCCTCGCCACCACCGCCCGGGACCCGTCGGTGACGGAGGTGACCGTGGGGTCGGGACTCTATGCGCCGGCCTTGTTCGATTATTACCGGGATTTCCGGTATCAGCCCGCCGCGGGATTCGCCATCGAGATCGTCCGCAGGCCGCACCCCGGCATCTACACCTGCGCGGGGGGCGGTTACGTGGCCTCCGGCGCCGCCGGGCGCGACAAACTGCCGGTGCCATATCTGCCGGAGGGAGCGCGCCTGCTCCCGCTGGAAGGCGCCGGCGAGGTTCAGACGCCCCTCCGTTACGAGGGACCGATTGCCCTGAACCTGGGGGATCCGGTCTTTCTGCGCCATGCCAAGGCCGGTGAATTGTGCGAGCGATTCGACCGACTCCACCTGTTTTCGGAGGGGCGGATCGTCGGGGAGGCTTCCACTTACCGCGGAGACGGGAGGTGTTTTCTGTGAGTCAGAAGGAATGGAGCAACTGGTCCGGTTCCGTCCGCTTTCGGCCAAAGCGCGTCCTTTATCCGGCTTCCGTGGAGGATGTGGCCCGGATCATCCGGGAGGCCGCCGATGAAGGCAAACAGATCCGCGTCGTCGGTTCGGGCCATTCCTTCACGCCCCTGGTCCCGACCGACATCCTTCTCTCCCTCGACCGACTTCGCGGTTTGGAAGCGGTGGACAAAGAGCGCCGGCTCGTCACGGTCCGGGCCGGAACCAAATTGAAGGAGCTGGGGAAGCTCCTCCACGGGCACGGATTGGCCCAGGAAAACCTGGGGGACATCAACGCCCAGTCCATTGCGGGGGCGATCAGCACCGGCACCCACGGCACCGGGATGAATTTCGGAATTCTGTCCACACAGGCGGCCGCCCTCACCCTCGTCAACGCAAGGGGGGAGGTGGTCGAATGCTCCCCGGACCGAAATCCGGAGCTATTCAAGGCGGCGCAGGTTTCCCTCGGCGCCCTGGGGGTGATTGTCCGCGTCACCCTGCGGGTGCTTCCCCGGTACCGGCTCCATTACCGGAGCGGACGGATGTCCCTAACGGAATGCCTGAACCACCTGGACCGCTACCGCCGCGAACACCGCCACTTCGAATTTTACTGGTTTCCCCACACGGATCAGGTCCAAGTGAAGTTCATGGATGAAACCGATCGGGCGGCAACCGCCGGCGGACTCTGGAGCCGGTTCAGCAAATGGTTCCTCGAAAACGGCGCCTTCTGGCTCCTTTCCGAGACCGCCCGCCGCTTTCCCCGGTTGTGCCCTTCCATCAGCCGCCTGTCCGCCCGGGGAGTGCCCGCGGTGGAAGAGGTGGGGGACAGCCACCGGCTGTTCGCGACGCCTCGCCTGGTCCGCTTCAACGAAATGGAGTACGCCCTTCCGGCGGAGAAGCTGGCGGAAGTGGTGCGGGAGATCCGGGAGACGATCCAGCGCCGCCGGTTTGCCGTCCATTTCCCCATCGAGTGCCGGTACGTCAAGGGGGACGACATCTGGCTCAGTCCCGCCTACGGCCGGGACACGGCCTTCGTCGCGGTGCACATGTACCGAGGGATGCCTCATGAAGCGTACTTCTCCGCGGTGGAGGCGATCTTCCGCCGCCACGGGGGCCGTCCCCACTGGGGCAAGATGCACTCGCTGACCGCCGAGGAGCTGAGCCGCCTGTATCCTCGGTGGAACGACTTTTGCCGGATCCGCGGCGAGCAGGATCCCGAGGGACGCTTTCTCAACTCCCACCTGCGCACCCTGTTCGGCGTGCCTTCCGGACAGGCGGCGGAATCTGCGACCGCCCGGTAGCGCCGGCAGGCCGGGAGGGAGCCCCGCGACAAATTGTCATGCCCATGGAGAGCCAACCAAGCCTTCCCCTCCTCCGCAGGTGCGTCATGTAACCGGGCGAAGCATCTCCCGCTTCGAATTCATCCCCTTCAGTTGAGCGCGAACTCAACCGGTTGCGAAAACGGGCCTTCGAAAAATCTTTGAAGAAGTTGCAGCTCGATTACCTCGATCTGTACTTGATACACCAGCCGTTCGGCGATTATTACGGCACTTGGCGAGCGATGGAAGAGCTGTATCGCGAAGGCCAAATCCGGGCGATCGGGGTCAGCAACTTTCTGCCGGATCGCCTGATGGATCTGATCGTGCATAACGACATCGTGCCCGCCGTCAACCAGATCGAGACCCATCCGTTCTACCAGCAGTGGGAGACCCAGGCCTTCTTGAAAGAGCTGGGCGTCCAGCACCAGTCGTGGGCTCCTTTTGCCGAAGGGAAGAACAATCTATTCAGCAACGAAGTGTTGAGCTCGATTGCCGCCAAACATGGCAAAACCGTCGCGCAAGTCGTATTGCGCTGGCTGGTGCAGCGGGGTATTGTGGTGATTCCGAAATCGGTGCGCAAGGAGCGGATCATCGAAAACTTCAACATCTTCAATTTTGAATTGGACGCAGACGATATGGAGCGCATTTCGGCTCTCGATACGGGGAATACGCTCTTCCTGTCCTACCACGATCCGGCAGTTGCCAAGATGATGGGCAACTGGAAAGTCGAGCTGTAAATGCCGTCCGCCATTTTAAGAAAAACGCCTGACGGCGTTCATTAAGCGTGCATCTATGTTCATAAGAGCTATATCTGGCTGGGTGTGGGTTCGTCCCCTACACCCAGTTTAATTTCCGTCTGTCGAACTTAACCAATTCAGGGTCCCCACCTCTTTCTAAACCCGACTAAACCTTACTAGAGCGAGAAAAAAAGTGTTTACTTGGATGATAATCACTTACCGTATCGACCACGATCGATACCAATGCAAAAGACGGAGCCTACGGCATTCACGTTCTGTAACTCGTTGTTAAAGCGACAGAAGGCATAAGGAGCCAATTGGAATTCAGCGACGAGAAGGCGGAACAGCGGCGATGACGTGACGGAAAACGCGGATTTCCCCTCCAAAAAAGGAATCGACCCAAAGGGCAGGTCGATTCCTTTCGTCCTTTTTCTTTTTTGGAAACTCAGCCTTCCAGCAGCAGCTGCTCCGGATCCTCCACCAATTCCTTCACCCGAACCAGGAAGCTGACCGCTTCCTTCCCGTCGATGATCCGGTGGTCGTAGGAAAGGGCGAGATACATCATCGGCCGGACTTCCACCCGGTCATCCTCCACGACGACCGGTCGCTTCTGGATCTTGTGCATGCCCAGGATCCCCACCTGCGGAGGGTTGAGGATGGGAGTGGAATACAGGGAACCGAACACGCCGCCGTTGGTGATGGTGAAGGTGCCGCCCTGCAGTTCCTCCAGGGTGAGGGAGCCGGACCGGGCCCTTTCGGCCAGGGCGGCGATCCGGCGCTCGATCTCCGGAAAGCTGAGCCGGTCCGCATTACGGACGACCGGGACGACAAGACCCTGATCCGTAGATACGGCGATGCCGATGTCGTAGTACTTCTTGATCAGGATCTCCTCTCCCCGAATCTCCGCGTTGAGCAGGGGAAAGGCCTTCAGTGCCCCCACGACGGCCTTGGTGAAGAAGGACATGAACCCCAGCCCCACCTCATGCCGCTCCCGGAACCATTCTTTCCGGCGGCGACGAATCTCCATGACGGCGCTCATGTCCACTTCGTTGAAGGTGGTGAGCATCGCCGTCGACTGCTTGGCCTCCAGAAGCCGGCGGGCGATGGTGAGGCGGCGGCGGGACATCCGGATCCGCTCCACCGGCCGTTCTCCTTCCCCCGACGGGTGGTCCCGTTCCGGCCCGCCGGGAGCCTTTCCCGCGGAGGGGGCTTCGGCCGCGTGATCCCGGACGTCCTCCGCCGTCACCCTTCCCCGGGGATCCCGCGCTGAAACCTGCCGAAGATCGATCCCCCGCTCCCGCGCCCATTTTCGAGCGGCGGGCGTGGCGACGGGGAGTTCGGCGGGTGATGGCCGGACGTCCCCCCCGGGTTCGGCGCCTTCCGCCTCCCTGGGTTCCGGAGGCGGATCGGAAATCGGCTCCTCCGCTTTTTTCTCCGCCTCGGGATCGGCAGCTTCCCCATCCGCTTCACCGAGCAGGGCGATCGCCTCTCCCACGCGGACAGTCTCTCCCTCCTCCTTCAAAATCTTTTTCAAAACTCCGCTCTGTTCCGCGCTGATTTCCACATTCACCTTGTCGGTTTCCAGCTCCGCGACGACATCCCCTTCCCGCACGGGGTCCCCCGCCCGTTTCACCCACCTGGAGATGGTCCCCTCGGTGATGGATTCCGCCAGTTCCGGCACTTTGATTTCCATCATGTTTCCTTCCCTCCCGGTTTGGAAGCGGTATAGGTCAGGGTCAAGCGAGTCGCTTCATCGAGAATGCGCCGTTGCTCGATATCGTGGATTTCGGAGAAACCCTCCGCCGGACTGGACCGCTCGGGACGACCGATGTAGCAGACGGCTATCCCCTCAGGTGCCACAGCGCGCAATCGGGGGGCCACGTAGGTCCAGGCGCCCATATTTCTCGGCTCCTCCTGAATCCAAACCATTTCCCGCAGGCGGGGGAAGCGCCGCACCACCCGGCGGATCTCCTCCTCCGGGAACGGATACAGCTGTTCCACCCGCACCAGGTGCATCCGTTCCCCGGCTTTTTCGCCCTCCATCTTCTCTTCCAGTTCCACGGCAATTTTCCCGCTCGCAAGGAGCAGCCGCTCCACGCGGTCGGCCCTTTTCCGCCAACCCGGCCGTTCGATCACGCTTTGAAACCGGCCCTCCGTGAAATCCGTCAGGGGAGAGGCGGTCTGAGGATGGCGCAGCAGGCTTTTCGGCGTCATCAGGATGAGGGGCCGTTCGGCATGCTCCCCGAGCAGCAGCGCCTGACGCCGCAGCAGGTGAAAAATCTGGGAGGCCCGGGTCAGATTGGCCACCACCCAGTTGTTCTCCGCCGCCAGTTGCAGAAACCGCTCCAGGCGGGCGCTGGAATGCTCAGGCCCCTGGCCTTCGTACCCGTGGGGCAGGAGCATCACCAGTCCGGACCGCTGCCCCCACTTGGCGCGGCCGGAGGAGAGAAACTGATCGATGATCACCTGGGCGGCATTGGCGAAATCGCCAAACTGCGCTTCCCAGAGGACGAGGGTGTCGGTTGCGAACACGTCGTACCCGTATTCAAAGCCCAGTACGGAAGCTTCGGAAAGGGGGCTGTTGTATATGGCGAAGGAGGCCCGCGCCTGGCTGAGAAGGTGCAGGGGAGAGTACGAACGGCCCGTTTTCGGATCGTGGAGGACCAGGTGCCGATGGGCGAAGGTCCCCCGCTCCGTATCCTGGCCGGACATGCGGATGGCGATTCCGTCGGCCAAGATGGTGGCATAGGCCAGGGTTTCCGCCAGGGACCAATCCACCCGTCCCTCCTTCTCCAGGGCTTCGGCCCGGCGGAGAAGAATCCGTTCCAGTTTCGGGTATCGGCGGAAGCCCTCCGGTTTGTTCAGCAGCTCGCGGTTGAGCCGGCGAAGGGTCTCCTCCTCCACCGCCGTCACCACTTCCGGCAGCTCCGGGACCGGAGCCTCTTTTTCCATCACCGCCCACTCGTCGGGGGGATCCTCTTTCATCTTCCGGTACGCCCGCCTCAGCCGTTCCTCCACTTCCTTCTCCGCCCGCTCCACCTCCTCCCGGGATATCCTCCCTTCCTTCTCCAGCCGCCTGGCATATTGAGCGGCCAGACTCGGATGTTTTTGGATCTGCTCGTACATCTGCGGCTGCGTCGCGACGGGATCGTCCATTTCATTGTGACCGTAGCGCCGGTAACCCACCAAGTCGATCAGGAAATCCTTCCGGAATCGGCAGCGGTACGCCCAGGCCAGGCGGACGGCGGCCAGACACGCCTCCGGATCATCCGCATTGACATGAACCACCGGGATCTCAAAACCTTTGGCCAAATCGCCGGCGTAAGCGGTGGATCGGGCATCGGAGCTTTCGGTGGTGAACCCCAGCTGGTTGTTGGCGATGATGTGGACCGTCCCTCCCGTGGAGTAGCCCCGAAGCCGGCTCAGGTTGAGGGTTTCGGCCACGATCCCTTCACCGGGAAAGGCCGCGTCTCCGTGGATCAGAATGGCCAAGGCCCGGTTCACGTCCTGTTCCGGAAATCCGGGGCGCCCGCGCTCCTCCTGAGCGGCGCGGGCAAACCCTTCGACGACGGGATTGACAAATTCCAAATGGCTGGGGTTGTTGGCGAGGGTCAACCGGGCGTAGAGGATTTCCCTCCGATCCGCCTCTTCCCATTCCCGTTCGGCGCCCAGGTGATACTTCACATCCCCCGTCCATCCGAAATTGATCCCCGCTGAGCCCTCGGAAGGAACCCGCTCCTTGTCGGGGGAGTGATGAAATTCGGAAAAAATGACTTCGTAGGGCTTCCCAAGCACGTGGGCCAACACGTTGAGCCGACCGCGGTGGGCCATGCCGATCATGACGTTTTTGACGCCGTCATTGACGCTTCGGCGGATCAACTCATCCAGCATCGGCACCAGCACATCGATGCCTTCGATGGAGAACCGCTTCTGTCCCGGAAACGTGCGATGCAGAAACCGCTCGAATCCCTCCACCTCAATCAATCGCTTCAACAGATCGACCTGCTTTTCCGGCGGCAAAAAGGGACGAATTGCCCCGGATTCCACCTGGCGCTCCAACCATTCCCGCTCTTCGGGATCATGCACATGGGAAAATTCGAAGGCCAGGGATCCGGTGTAAATCTCCCTGAGCTTGGCGATGGCCTCCAAGCCCGTCCGCACACCCTCGGGGGCTTCCGGCCAGATCCATTCGGCCCGCATCCTCCGGAGATCCTCCTCGCTGAGACCGCAGGCGGCGGGGTCGAGCCGGGGATCGGGACGGATCTCCGTTTTCAGGGGATTGATTCGCGCCTGTCGGTGGCCGTAGGTGCGGATCCGCTGCGCCAGCTCCACAGCGGTCATCACCTTCCGGATCAGCGCCGGATCCTCCACCTTTTCCCCGGAAACAACCTCCGTCGGTACGAAGGGCGGCGGACCCAGGCGCTCAAAAAGCGTCCGGACGGACGCTTCTACCGAACGGGGATCCTCGACATACCGTTCGTATTGCTCGACGAGATACGCCAGATTGGCGCCGTGAAAACTCTCCCACTTCATGGACCCGTAGTTCCTCTCCACTCTCTGTCCCATCCTCTCAAAAAGGACTTCTTTACCTGTTTTTCCCTAATCCTGTTCCTTTAATCAAAAACTGCCGGAAAACTGCGGTCGGAAACCCCTCGACAAAAGAAAACGCCACCTAAAGGGTGGCGGGAGGCTATTGACAAACCCAGCGGAAAAACCGCTGGGTTTGTATGCTAATTGGAAGAAAATAGAGAAGAACAGACGGATAAAGGACCCGCCTTGGGGCCCATTGTTCCTCTTCCAAAGGAGCAAGGCCATTTTCTTGATGTTTTGGCAAACGGCAGTAAGGAGGCATTGCTCTGTTACTCT